>CACYZS010000029.1 GCA_902778985.1 uncultured Ruminococcus sp. | reverse complement strand
GCCGGGCTGCTCGTCGCCGTGATCTCGCAGATCGGCGACCTGATCGCTTCGCTTATCAAACGCGAACACGGGATCAAGGATTACGGGAAGATTTTTCCCGGGCACGGCGGGGTGATGGACCGCTTCGATTCGGTTTTGACCGCGTCGGTCATGCTCTGGCTGCTCATGCAGATCGGTGGGGGTTTTGCCTTCCTTTCGTGAAGGAACCCCCGGAAAGGAACGCTTGAAATGAACACCGTACCGAACGCTCCGAACGGAAACGAGGGGGGATTGCCCGCCTCGCTTTCGGTTTTGGGCGCGACCGGATCGGTCGGTCGGCAGTCGATCGAGGTCGCGGAGCGGCATGGGATCCCGCTTGACCTTTTGAGTGCGAACACCGACGCCGCCGGTATGGAAACACTCGCGCGCGCCTGCAAGCCCCGCTTCTGCGTCATGGCGGACGAGGCGGCGGCAAAAGACCTGGCGGTACGGCTCGGCGACACCGGGATCACCGTCCGCGGGGGAAGCGACGCGCTCTGCGAGACCATTCGCAAGGTGAACTCCCCGGTCACGGTCAACGCGATCCTGGGAGAGGCGGGACTGCTCCCGACGCTCGCCTGCGTGTCGCTCGGGCGGCGGCTCGCCCTGTCGAACAAGGAGTCGCTTGTCGTCGCGGGCGAGATCGTCAAAGCCGAGGCGAAAAAGACCGGTTGCGAGATCATTCCGGTCGACAGCGAGCACAGCGCGATCTTCCAGTGCCTGCACGCCGGACGGAAGAGCGAAGTGAAGTCGATCCTGCTGACCGCGTCGGGCGGTCCCTTCCGCGGTTGGACCAAGGAACAACTCGAAAAAGTCACGCTGAAGGACGCGCTCGCCCACCCCACCTGGAAGGTTCGAGGTGATCGAGGCGGTGCATCTCTTCGACGTGTCGCCCGACGCGATCAGGGTGGTCGTCCATCCCGAGAGTATAATCCACTCCGCCGTGGAATATATTGATTCTGCCGTCGTGGCGCAACTTTCGACCCCCGATATGCGGCTCTGCGTCCAGTACGCCGTGACCTATCCCGCACGGCTGCCGGGACTGACGCGTGAACTCGACCTGTTTTCGGTGGGGACCCTGAACTTCTATCCCCCCGATCCCGACGCGTTCCCGCTTCTGCCGCTTGCCCGCCGCGCCATCGCGCAGGGGGGCGGCGTCCCCGCCGTGCTCAACGCGGCGAACGAGGTCGCCGTGGCGGCGTTTCTTAGCGAAAAGATCGGTTTCACCGACGTATCGCGTATCGTCGGGGACACCGTGGAAAAACTGACCGGGCGGCGCGACGCGAAGACGATCGACGATCTTCTCGCCGCCGACCAAGAGGCGCGGAGCGTCGCCGCCGCGCTAATCTGACCGAAAAGGAAGGGAACGACATGGTCCTCTATATCCTGCTCGCCATACTGATCTTCGGACTTTTGATCATGATCCACGAATGCGGGCACTATATCGCCGCCCGTATCTTCCGCGTCGAGATCACCGAATTCGCGATCGGTATGGGACCGAAGGTCTTCTCGAAAAAATCGAAAAAGACCGGGATCCGCTATTCGATCCGTCTGCTGCCTTTCGGCGGCTTCGTTTCGATGCGCGGGGAACTCGACGAGGGACAGGACGAAGAACTGCCGGACAATCCCTTCGCCCATGAGGCGGTGCCGCACGAAGCCGAGGTCAAGGAGCCCCCGAAACCCGGCGACGAGGATTACGTCATCAACTACGGAAACGCCCTGATCTCCCGTCCCGGCTGGCAGCGGCTGATCGTCCACGCCGCGGGGGTGATCGTCCACGCCGCGGGGGCGACGATGAATATTCTGCTCGCCCTGTTCCTGACCCTGATCCTGACGCTCTGGATCCGCGTCGGCGGCACGCAGATCGCCGAATTCGACCCGCCCGCAACCGACGGGAACGGCAACGAGATCACCTCCTCCACCGTCCTCAGGGTCAACGATACGATCCTCTCGGTCAACGGGCATAAGGTGCGGATCTCGGATCAACTCTACTACCAGATCATGCGCGAGGGGTACCGCGGCGAGCCGCTCGACCTCTACGTCAGACACGAGAACGGCGAAAAGGAACACCTGTCCGTCGCGTTCCCGACCGTCACCGAGCAGGGCACGACCTTCGGCACGGCGGATTTCAAGGTCTACGCCGTTCGCAAGACCTTCGGTACCGTCGTGAAGCAGACCTTCTGGAAATCGACCTACGTGGTCGAGATGATCTGGGAGTCGCTCTTCGACGTGGTGACCGGGCGCTACTCGATCGACGCGGTCTCGGGACCCGTCGGCACGGCGGGCGCCATCACCGAGGCGGCAAGATCGGGCGGCGCGACGCTGCTCTACCTGACGCTGATCATTTCGATGAACCTCGGGATCTTCAACCTGCTGCCCCTGCCGCCGCTCGACGGCGGGCACCTCACCTATACCGTGATCGAGATGATCACGCGCCGCCGCCTGCCGGGCAAAGTGACCGGGGCGATCGACGCTGCCGGAGCGATCCTGTTCTTCGGTATCCTGCTCTTCATCACGGTCAAGGACATTCTCGCCTTCTTCTGACACGCCGACGCGAAAGGAACGCAACATGACCGAACGACGCCATTCCCGCGCCGTCCGTGTGGGACGGCTGACCGTCGGGGGAGAGTCCCCGATCACGGTCCAATCCATGACCAATACCGATCCCCGCGACCGCGCCGCGACGCTCCGTCAGGTGCGGGCGCTTGTTTCCGCGGGGTGCGACGTGATCCGTCTCGCCGTTCCCGACGCGGGCGCAGCGGCGATTTTTTCGTATCTGAAAGAGCAGGGGATCACCGTCCCCTTGGTCGCCGATATCCACTTCGACCATAAGATCGCGCTCGAGGCGGTCGCCGCGGGCGCGGACAAGATCCGCATCAACCCCGGCAACGTCGGTTCGCGCGACAAGGTCGCCGAGGTGGTCCGGGCGTGTCGGGCGGCGGGGGTGCCGATCCGGATCGGGGTAAACGGCGGTTCGCTTGAAAAACCGTTGCTCGCCAAATACGGCGCCCCGACGGCGGAAGCCATCGCCGAAAGCGCGCTCGGGCACGCCGCGATCCTCGAAAGTCTCGATTTTTACGATACGGTCATCTCGGTCAAATCTTCAAACGTCCCGACCATGATCGAAGCCAACCGGATCCTGGCACAGCGGACCGACTATCCCCTTCACCTCGGCGTGACCGAGGCGGGCGGACTCAAACGAGGGACCGTCAAGGGCGCGATCGGCGTCGGCACCCTGCTTGCCGAGGGTATCGGAGACACGGTGCGCGTCTCGCTGACCGCCGATCCCGTCGAGGAGGTCGCCGCGGCGCGCGAGATCCTCTCTGCGCTGGGGCTCGATCCCAAAGCCGGGATCGACGTGGTCTCCTGTCCCACCTGCGGGCGGACGAAGATCGACCTGATCCCGCTGCTCGCCGCTTTTGAGAAGGGACTGGACGAGCGGGGGCTCCGGGGAAAGAAACTGAAGGTCGCCTTCATGGGGTGCGCCGTCAACGGCCCCGGGGAGGCGCGCGAAGCCGATATCGGGATCGCCGGAGGCGACGGCGAGGCGTTACTGTTCCGTCACGGGGCGACGGTCGCCAAATACCCCGCGGACAAGATCGTCGAGGTGTTGCTCGACGAGATCGAAAAAACCGAAGTCAAGTAAGAGGAAACCATGGATCAACAACAGAACGAACAAATGACCTTCCTAAAAAGGTTTTCCAAATATCAGCCGTCCCCGTCGGGGCGCCGGCTTCTGGAATCGTCCGAGTGGATCGGGATGCGGGTGCAGCGCGATCCCTTACGCGTTGAGGTGGATCTTCACTTCAATTCGCGCGTCGACGTTCCGCTTCTGCGCTCGATCGAACGGGAACTGGTCGATCTTTACTCGGCGGCGTCCTTCCGCATCTTCCCGCATATGCCGCCCGAGTGTTTTCTTTCGGACGTCTGTATGCACGAGGTCGCCGACGAGGCGACCTGGATCGGTGCGGTGACGCCCGGCTTTTTCTACGACGCGTCGTATATCGACGACGGCGAGACCATCGTCTGCGAGATCCCGTTCCTTACCCCGGGCGTGGATCTGGTCAACGACGCCTCGACCGCCGATCTGCTCGAACGCATCCTTGCCAGCCGCTACGGCGTGACGCGCAAGGTCGTGATCCGTTCCTGCACCGACGCCGACGTCAAAACCGCGGAACGCTTCGCCCGGTACGAAGCGGAGAACCGCGAGATGGAACGCGAACTGCTCTCCGCCAACCTGGCGCGGGCGGAAGAGGAGAAAAAGAAGCGCGAGGAAGAGGAGAAGAAAAAGAATTTCGCCAAGAAGACCTCGCTCACCGGCGGGGAAAAGGCGAACGTCACGCGTGAAGAGGGGACGCGGTTCCGCGTCGGCACCACGGTCTTCGAGACCAAGGAAGCCGAGTGGATCTTCGGTCTTCCCGTGCGGCTCGACGCCCCGACGCCGATGGCGGCGGTGACCGACGCGCGCTCGGATCTGCTCGTCTACGGCACGGTCTTCTCGAACACCAACCGTCCCAACCGCGCGGGCGACCGGATCACCTACACGATCGGCTTCTCGGACGGCACGTCCTCGCTGACGATGAAAAAAGCGGTCGCCCCCGAGGACGCGGGCTGGCTTGCCAAACTGGAGCCCGGCGCGACCATCGCCGTTTCGGGCAGGATGCTGCGCGACCGGATGAACGAAGAGGATCTCACGCTCTCGCCCAGGGCGGCGGCGAAGATCAAGGTGATCCCGCGCACCGACGACGCGGAAGAGAAGCGGGTGGAACTCCATCTGCATACCAATATGTCGACGATGGACGGTCTGATCCGTCCCGACGAACTGATCGCCACGGCGGAGCGGTGGGGACACCGCGCCATCGCCGTCACCGATCACGGCAACGTGCAGAGTTTTCCCGAACTGATGATCGCCAAGGAGAAGCAGAAGGCGAACGTCAAGGTCCTCTACGGGATCGAATGTTACTACGTCAACGACACCGAGCGCGCCGTCTACGGAACCGCGCTCCCGTCGCTTTCCGACGAGATGGTGGTCTTCGATATTGAGACCACCGGTCTTGACAACCGTTCCTGCGGGATCACCGAGATCGGCGCCGTCCTGATCCGCGACGGGGAAGTGCTCGACCGCTTCGACACCTTCGTCGATTCCGGCGTCCCGATCCCGCCCGAGATCTCGGAACTTACCGGGATCACCGACGAGATGGTGAAGGGCGCTCCGACCCCCGCCGAGGCGTTGCGCGCGTTCCTCGATTTCGCCGGCGATCGCGTGCTGATCGCCCACAACGCCAACTTCGATACCGGCTTTCTCCGGGTGGTGTCGCAGAGAGAGGGGATCCCGTTCCCGAACACCTATCTTGACACCGTCGCGCTCTCGCGCTACGTCAACCCCGAACTGAAAAAGCACAAACTCGACATCATCGCCGAACACTACAAACTCGGCGACTTCAACCATCACCGCGCCGACGACGACGCGGAGATGTTGGCGCGCATCTTCTTCGTGATGTGCGATCGCCTTCGCGAGGAGGGGATCCGCAACTTTGAACAGATGAACGCCGCGATGAGCGAGCGCGCCGACCCCCTGCGCCTGCCGAGTTACCATATGGTCATGTTCGCGAAGAACAAGACGGGGTTAAAGAACCTGTATCAACTGATCACGCACAGTTATCTCGACTATTTCCGGAAAGTTCCCCGGATGCCGAAGAGCCTGATCGAGCACCACCGCGAGGGGTTGATCATCGGTTCGGCGTGCGAATCCGGCGAGGTCTTCCGCGCCGTGTTCGACGGGCTGGAGGGCGAACCGCTCGACGAGATCGCCTCGTTCTACGACTATTTCGAGATCCAGCCGATCTCGAACAACCGCTTCCTCGTCGCGCAGGGCAAGGTCAAGGACGACGCGGGGCTCGAAGAACTGAACAGAAAGATCGTCGCGCTGGCGAAAAAGACCGGCAAACCCTGCGTTGCCACCTGTGACGCGCACTTCTTGAACCCCGAGGACGAGATCGTCCGCAAGATCCTTCTCAAGGGTATGAAGTTCCAGGACGCCGACCGCGACACCAAACTGTACCTTCGGACGACCGACGAGATGCTTGCGGAGTTCGCGTATCTCGGCGACGATCTTGCCCGCGAGGTCGTCATCACCAACCCGAACCTGATCGCCGACCAGATCGAGGACATCCGCCCGATCCCGAAGGGCACCTATCCGCCGTCGATCCCCGGTTCGGAAGAGGAACTTCAACGCCTCTGCTGGGAGAGGGCGAAGGACTGGTACGGCGATCCGGTACCCGAGATCGTCTCGGCACGGCTCAAAAAGGAACTGGACTCGATCATCGAACACGGGTTCGCCGTCCTTTACATGATCGCGAAGAAACTGGTCGCGTACAGCGAGAGCCTCGGGTACCTCGTGGGCTCGCGCGGCTCGGTCGGCTCGTCGCTGGTCGCGAGCATGGCGGGTATTTCCGAGGTCAATCCGCTTGTCCCGCACTACCGCTGCCCGAAGTGCCGCTACACCGAGTTCATCACCGACGGCTCGTACGGCTCGGGGTTTGATCTGCCCGACAAGGTTTGTCCCAAGTGCGGCACGCCCCTGATCGCCGACGGTCACGACATCCCGTTCGAGACCTTCCTCGGCTTCTACGGCGACAAATCGCCCGATATCGACCTGAACTTCTCGGGCGACGTGCAGGGCAAGGTGCATAAGTTCACCGAACAACTCTTCGGAGAGGGCAACGTTTACCGCGCCGGGACCATCGGCACGCTCGCGTCCAAGACGGCGTACGGCTACGTGATGAAGTACCTCGAAGAGAAGGGGATCACCCTTCCGCGCGCCGAGGTCGACCGTCTGGTCACCCTCTGCTGCGGGATCAAGCGCACCACCGGACAGCACCCGGGCGGCATCATCGTCGTTCCGAAGGAGTACGACGTCTCGGACTTCACCCCGATCCAGCACCCGGCGGACGACCCGAACTCCGAGATCAAGGCGACGCACTTCCAGTTCAAGTATCTGCACGACACGATCCTGAAACTGGACGAACTCGGACACGATATCCCGACCAAATACAAGATGCTCGAGCGCTACACGAACACCAGCGTCCTCGACGTCAAAATGAACGATCCGGCGGTCTATCAACTCTTTGAAAGCACGGAACCCCTGGGGATTACCCCCGAACAGAACGGGGGGTGCCGCCTCGGCACCTACGGTCTGCCCGAAATGGGGCCCCACTTTATCCAGGGCGTTCTCTTGGACGCGCAGCCCAAGAACTTCGCCGATCTGCTCCAGATCTCGGGGCTGACGCACGGCACCGACGTCTGGCTGAACAACGCGCAGGACCTGATCAAGAACGGGATCTGCGACATCTCGAAGGTCATCGGGACACGCGACGGTATCATGCTCGACCTGATCCGCTACGGTCTGCCCAACGCCGACGCGTTCCAGATCATGGAGGCGGTGCGGAAAGGGAAGGGACTGACGCCCGAGCGCGAGACTTTGATGCGCGAGCACGGCGTGCCCGACTGGTATATCGCGTCGTGCAAGAAGATCAAGTATATGTTCCCGAAGGCGCACGCCGCCGCTTACGTTATGTCGGCGATCCGTCTCGGGTGGTACAAGATCCACTATCCGATGGAGTTCTACGCCGCGTTCCTTTCGGTCGCGCCCGGCGGTTTCGATGCCGAGATCGTCATGAACGGTCAGAGCGCCGTCTTCGGCACCATCGCCGAACTCCAGCAGAAGGGGACCGACGCCACCCAGAAAGAGGCGGAAATGATCACCACCCTGCAACTCGTGGGCGAGTGCCTTGCGCGCGGGATCCGCTTCCTGCCCCCCGATCTGATGAAGTCCGACGCCACCCTGTTCCTGCCCGAAAGCGGTATGATCCGGATGCCCTTCAACTCGCTGTCGGGGCTGGGCGAGACCGCGGCGCAGAAGATCGTCGAGGCGCGCGAATCGGGCACGATCTACTCGATCGACGACCTGCGCCAGCGCGCCGGGCTGACCCGCGCGGTGGTCGACATTCTGCGGAAAGCGGGCGTGCTTGACAACCTGACCGAAACCAACCAGTTGAGTTTCTTCGGCGCCGCCGGCGGCTTCGACCTCGCCTGAAACGGCGCACTCACTTACCGATTAACAATAACCCCGCCAAAATCAAGGCGAGGATCCGGTCGCTCTGTCCGCTTTCCCCCGTCACGAGCAAAAGCAGCGCCAGGAGCAACAGATCCCCCGCGTCGTCCTTCGGGGGCGGCGGGGGGCAGGATCCCGACTCGTGCCGGAGCGCGGTGCCGGAATAGTCCGCGGGGATCATGGGTTCGGGTTTTACGTACACGGTTCACTCCTTTCCCGCGGGCAGCCGGAGACTGCCGAGCAAGGGCGAGATGCTTTCCCACGCTTCGAGCAGCGGCAGCAGCGCTCCCAGTACCTTTTGCCGTTCGGGCGAAAGGTAGGGCGTCAAGGCGCGGAGCAGTCGGCGGCGGTCGCTCTCCTTTCCGCCCGGCGGCGGGGGCGGCGGCTCCCGTTTTTCCCCCGGCTCACCCCCGAAGAGCGAGAGCGCGCCCGAGAGCAATCCCGGGTTGCTTTTGACCGCTTCGACAAGCGGCGAGAGATTGCAGACCAGCGCCGAAAGATCACCGGCGTCAGCCACGGTCGGATTGCTCCTTTCGGTACTGCGCGATCACCCGCGCCGCCTCGCCGAGCGAGAGGGTCCCGTTCCCCGAGAGCGTGCCGCGCAGCCGTTCCATGGTCTTCTGCGGCGGCGTCGCCTCGGGCAGGCGAAAGCCCTTTTCCAGCGCGATCCCGCGCACGGTCGCCCAGAGCGCCGCGTCGTCGGCATCTCTCAGTTTTTCGATCAATTCCCGATCCGGTTTCATGGTTCTGCCCCCATTCGTTTTTTCTTCATTCTATGCGGGGTGTGGGGCGGAACGTTCCGATTTTTGGAGAGAAAATGAAGATCCTGATCCTATCCGACGCCCACGGGGCGAACAGACGAATCGAGGGGGCGATCGCCCTGCATCCCGACGCCGAACTGATCCTCTATCTCGGGGACGGCTCGCGCGGGGCGTGCGACGTCTTTTCGACGTTGCCTCCGAACGTCGCCGCCGTCGCCGTGCACGGCAACTGCGACGGTCCCTTCTCGGGCGGGCTTCGCGACGAGGAGATCCTCGATCTTGAGGGACACCGGATCCTGTTGTGCCACGGGCACCGCTACGGCGTGAAGGGCGGGCTCGGTCACCTGATCGCCTCGGCAAAGCGGCAGGGCGCCGATATCGCGCTGTTCGGGCACACGCACGAGCGGCACGAGGAGTATTTGCCCGAATACGGACTGTGGCTCTTCAATCCCGGGGCGCTCTCCTATCCCGAACGGGGGGAGCCGAGTTTCGGTCTGCTGACGCTGACGCCGACGGGACTGCTCTTCTCGCACGGAGAACTTCACGACTGAAAGGAGACATACGATGTCACGCCCGCTCTACGTTTCGTCCGGCGCGTTCATCGGACGGGGAAACGGCTTTTCCCCCGACGGTTTCTTTTCGGTCTGCCGGGAATACGACTGCGACGGCTTCGAGTTCATGTTCTACCGCGCGTGGTACCCCGAACTCGACGCGATGCTCGACCGCTTCCGTGCGTCGGGCGTTTCTTTCCCGACCTTCCACTGCGACAAGATGATCGGCGAGGGCTTTGCTTCGGGCGACCCCGACGAGTACCGCCGCGCGCTCACTCTGTTCCGCGAGAATTGCCGCGCCGCCGCGACGCTCGGCTCGCGCCTGTTGGTCCTTCACCTCTGGAACGGACTGCCGTCCGACAAAAGCATCGGGCGGCATATCGACGCGCTGTCCGACCTCTATACGATCGCGTCTGAATACGACCTGACCTTGACGGTCGAGAACGTGATCTGCGCCGACCGTGATCCGCTGACCCATTTGACCGTGATCGCCGAGCGATACCCCGCCGCGCGCTTCACCTTTGATACCAAGATGGCGGCGTTCCACGACCAGATGGGGGAGATCTGCTCGCCCGCCCGGCGCGATATCGCGAACCGGATCGCGCACGTTCACTTGAACGACTACGGCGGCACGATCGGCGACTTTTCCGACCTCCGCGTCCTGCACCTCGGGGAAGGAAAGATCGACTTCGCGCCGTTCCTCTCGCTTCTTTCCGAGATCAACTACTCCGGCGCGGTCACCCTCGAGTGTTCCTGCTTCTCGTCGCTCGACGGCTCCTGGAAACCCGAAAAGATGAAAGCAAGCCTTTCCGCTGCGCGGAAGATGCTCTGCGCGTTATGACGCGCAGAGCATCAGTTTTGAGTTATGAACAGCCCGCGCCGTCCGGCGCGGGCTGCGTTTCATTTTTCCAAAGGCAAAGAGAAGTGTGGCAGTCGTGTTTTTGAAACCGCGCACACGAGGCACGAGTTGCGCTGACTTCATTCCCATAATGAAGTTCTTTGCCCCGCTTTCTTACAAGAAAGCGGGCGTACCCTTACAGATCGTTCCGAATCAGATCTTCGTAACTCTCTCTCCGTACCGCCAACTCGTCCTTTCCCTTCGAGAGAAAGACGACCGGCGGGCGGGGAATACGGTTGTAGTTCGACGCCATCGAGTAGTTGTACGCCCCGGTGACCAGCACGGCGAGCAGATCCCCGCGCACGGGCGTTTTGACGCGCGCGCCCTCGGCGATCAGGTCCCCGCTCTCACAGCAGCGCCCCGCGACGGTCACGGCGCGGTCGGGCGCCTGATCCGCGTGGCTGGCGTTCACAACGGTATAGACCGAACGGTAGAGGGCGTAGCGGGGGTTATCCGGCATCCCGCCGTCGACCGACACGTAGGTACGGAATCCGGGGATCTCCTTCACCGTCCCGACCGTGTAGAGCGTCATGCCCGCGTCGGCGACGATACTCCGTCCCGGCTCGAGCAGAACGGTCGGAAGGGGAAGCCCGGCTTTGGCCGCGGCTTCTCTCACCGCCGCGGCAAGATCTTTGATCGCCCCGGCGTAGTCGAAGACCGGATCGCTCTCGGTGTAGCGCA
>CACYZS010000028.1 GCA_902778985.1 uncultured Ruminococcus sp. | reverse complement strand
TACCGCGACTATACCGCCGCTGAGCAGGAGGTCAACCGCCTGATGCAGGAGGTCAACAACGAGATCGGCACGATCGTGTTCGGCGCCTCTTCCTGCACCCACGACTGCTCGACCTGTCACGCCGCCTGCCCCTCGAAGCAGAACGAGAACGAATAAACGAAAGTTTGGAGATAAGATGGCACAACGCACGCCCGACGTCATTGAAAAAATCGGCGATCTGACCAACCCCTCGCCCATGATGGCGCAGTATATTGCGGTCAAGGAACAGTATCCCGATCATATCCTGATGTACCGTCTCGGGGACTTCTACGAGATGTTCTTTGAGGACGCCGTCACCGTTTCGCGCGAACTCGAACTGACGCTGACCGGGCGCGACTGCGGGGACGGTCGGCGCGCCGCCATGTGCGGCGTTCCGTTCCACAAATCCGACCTCTACGTCGGCAAACTCGTCGAGCGCGGACACCGCGTCGCCATCTGCGAGCAGACCGAGGATCCCGCGCTTGCCAAGGGGCTCGTGACCCGCGAGGTCATTCGCGTCGTCACCCCCGGCACCGTCACCGACGGCACCCTGCTCTCGGAGCGGCAGAACAACTATCTTGCCGCCCTTTGCTTTGAGGGCGGACGCTTCGGACTTGGTTTCGCCGACGTTTCGACCGGCGAGATCGCCGTCACGCTGATCGAGGGCGAGAATATCACCGCCCGGCTCGAAAACGAGTTCGGCTCGTACGCCCCGCGCGAGGTGATCCTGAACGTCCCGTCGTCGACGCTCTCCGACCTTTCGGCGTTCTTGTCCGACCGCTGCGGCGCGATGCTGACCGATCGCCGCGCCGACCTCTTCGACCGCGACCGCGCGTCCGAACTTGCCGCCGAGTGCTTCGGCGCCGACGCGGGGCTTCTGACCGATCCGCTCCTGCTCTCCTCTGTCGGCGCCCTGATCGCCTACATCCGCGAGACGCAGATGACCGACACGACCTACATCCGCGCCCTGCGCGTCTACGGGGACGGGCAATACCTGGTCCTCGACCTTTCGACCATTCGCAACCTTGAACTGCTCTCAACCTTGCGTTCCAAAGAGAAGCGCGGTTCGCTTCTTTGGGTGCTCGACAAGACCGAGACCTCAATGGGCGGGCGGATGCTCCGCGCGTGGCTGCAGCGCCCCCTGATCTCCCCGCAGGCGATCGTGAGACGCCAGAAAGCCGTCTCCGAGTTGGTCGGCGACTTTATGCTCCGGCAGGATCTGCGCGAGGTGCTCTCGGGCATTCTCGACCTCGAACGCCTGACCGCAAAGGCGGTCTACGGCACGGCGAACGCCCGCGATCTGCGCGCCGTCGGCGTGTCGCTTTCGGCGATCCCCGAACTGCGCCGTCTGCTCTCCGCCGCCAAAAGTCCGGCGCTCGCGGAGATCGCGTCGCGTCTCGATCCGCTTGACGACGTGGCGAACGCCCTGCTCGACGCCCTGACCGACGAGCCGCCCTTCACCGTCCGCGAGGGCGGGATGATCCGCGACGGCTACCACCCCGACGTCGACCGTCTCCGCACGATCCAGCGCGGCGCCGGTCCCTGGATGCAGGAGATCGAGGAACGCGAGAAGAACGCGACCGGGATCCGCAACCTGAAGGTCGGTTTCAACAAGGTCTTCGGCTACTATATCGAGGTCAGCAAATCGCAGACCGATCTGGTCCCCGATACCTACATTCGCAAGCAGACCCTGACCACCGGGGAACGCTACATCACCGAGGAACTCAAGCAGATGGAGACCGAGGTGCTCGGTGCGGGCGAAAAACTCGCCGCGCTCGAATACGAACTCTTCACCCGCCTGCGCGTGGTGGTCTCCTCGTCCGCCGAACGCATCCGGAGTTCCGCCGCGCTCGTCGCCGAACTCGACGTGTACCTCTCGTTTGCCGACGTCGCGGTCAAGAACCGCTACACCTGCCCCGAGGTCGACGCGTCCGACGTGCTTGAGATCAAGGACGGGCGTCACCCCGTCGTCGAGCGCTTCGTCGAGGACAGTTATTTCGTCCCCAACGACACGGCGCTGAACACCACCGACCGCCGCCTGATGCTGATCACCGGTCCGAACATGGCGGGTAAATCGACCTATATGCGGCAGGTCGCCCTGATCGTCATTATGGCGCAGATCGGTTCGTTCATTCCCGCCAAAGAGGCGCGGATCGGCGTCGTCGACCGCGTGTTCACCCGCGTCGGCGCGTCCGACGACCTCGCGTCGGGACAGTCGACCTTTATGCTCGAGATGACCGAGGTCGCCTCGATTTTGGAGAACGCCACCAAAAACTCGCTGATCATCTACGACGAGGTCGGGCGCGGCACCAGTACCTTCGACGGCATGAGCATCGCCCGCGCCGTCGCCGAATACTCGGCAGGGAAGAAGATCGGCGCCAAGACCCTCTTCGCCACGCACTACCACGAACTGACCTCGATGGAGGGCGAGATCGACGGCGTCGTGAACTACCACATCGCCGCCAAGAAGAAGGGCGACGGCATCACCTTCCTGCGCAAGATCGTCCCCGGCGCGACCGACGACAGTTACGGGATCGACGTCGCCAAACTGGCGGGCGTCCCGAACGAGGTGGTCAAGCGCGCCCGCGCGATCCTCTCCGAGATCGAGGAGAAGGGCGGGTTCACGCCCCGGCAGCCGAAGGAGATCCCGGACACCCGCTCGGACGATCTCTTCGCGATGGTCGCCTCGGGCGAAGCCGAGGAGGTCGCCGAAAAACTGCGTCAGGTCAACCTCGACACCATGACGCCGCTCGAAGCGATGAACCTCGTTTACCAACTGAAAAAGATCCTGTCTTCGGGCAACCGGTAAGACGGGGAAAGGGGTACCCGGATGGGAAAAATCAACGTACTCGGCTTTGAGATCGCCAACCTGATCGCCGCCGGCGAGGTGGTGGACCGCCCCGCGTCGGTCGTGAAGGAACTGCTCGAAAACGCGATCGACGCCGGCGCCACCGAGATCGTCTGCGAGATCCGCGCGGGGGGCGTCTCGATGATCCGGGTGTCCGATAACGGCTGCGGTATGTCGCCGGAAGATCTGCCGGTCGCGATCCGCCGCCACGCCACCAGTAAGATCCACACGGCGGACGACCTTTCGTCGATCGCGACGCTCGGGTTCCGCGGCGAGGCGCTCGCCGCCATCGCGTCGGTGTGCGAACTCAAGATCATTTCCAAAACCAAAGACGCCGCGACCGGCACGCTGCTTGCCGCGTCGGGCGGCAACGTCACCGAGATCACCGACGTCGGGTGTGCCGACGGGACGACCGTTCTGGTCGAAAACCTGTTCGCGCAGGTCCCCGCGCGCCGCAAGTTCTTGAAGCGCGACGCCACCGAAGCCGCGGCGGTCTCCGCGATGGTCGAGAAGGTCGCGATGTCGCGCCCCGATATCTCGATCACCCTGAAGATCGACGGCGCCGACAAGTTCGCAACTCCCGGCGACGGCAACCTGCAAAACGCGCTCTACGCCCTGCTCGGGCGGGATTTCGCCACGCGTCTGCTCCCGGTATCGGGGGAGAGCGGCGGGATCGCGGTCTCGGGCTTCGTCGGTCGGAGCGACAACGCGCGCGGCAACCGCAACGCGCAGAACGTGTTCATCAACGCCCGCTACGTGCGGAGCAAGACCGTCACCGCCGCGCTGGAACGTGCGTTCAATTCCTACATGGCGCCCGAGAAGTTCCCGGTCGCCGTCCTGTTCCTCTCCTGCGATCCCCGCGTCGTGGACGTCAACGTCCACCCCGCGAAACTCGAGGTGCGCTTCTCGAACGAGCAGGCGGTCTTTGAAGCCGTCTATTACGCCGTCCGCGCCGCGCTTGAGGCGGGTCAGGGAAGACCCGAACTTTCGCTTGAAAACACCCGCCGCACGACCTACCGGGTCGACAGCAATCCCGCCGACTCGGGCGCCGACCGTTACCGCGTTCCGAGTGCCGAGACCGACAAAACCCCCTCTTTCGGCGCCTCTTACCGCGGGGTAGCCCCGGCGTCGCACGACCGGATCCCCCCCGTTTCGATCCCCTCGCACCCAAAGAACGCGGGCGCCTACGTCGCGCGCCCGGTCGCCCCGGCGCAGTCGACGCCGGAACAGTCGAACCGCTTCCTCTCCGACCTTGCGAAAACAAGAGAGAACAGCACGTCGGGCGTCCGTGTCGCAAGCCCCGGCGTCGGGAGCCCGCTCGCCGGGAACGTTCCCGAGACGCCGCCAACGGTTTCCACGCTCGCGTCCGACGTTCCCGCCTACCGCTACATCGGCGACGCGTTCCGCACCTATCTGTTCCTTGAGACCGACGGGGAACTGCTGATCGTCGATCAGCACGCCGCCCACGAACGGCTCCTGTTTGAGGAACTGAAAGCCAATCTCAAAACCGACGGGCGCGTCGCGTCCCAGTCGCTTCTGCTCCCGCTTCCCGTCTCGCTCGATCCCGAGGGCGTCGCCGCCGCCGTTGATTACCGCGACGATCTTCTCTCGGTCGGCTTCGACTTTGCCGAGAGCAAGGGCGGCGTCGAGATCTCGGCGATCCCCGCCGACGTGGCGATCCCCGACGCAGAAGACCTCTTCAAGAAGGCGGTCGCCGCCTGTGAAGAGGGGCGCGGAGATCCCGCCGTCACGGCGCGCGAGCGCCGCGAACGCGCTCTGTACCAGGTCGCCTGCAAAGCGGCGATCAAGGGCGGGCGGCTCTACGCGAAGGAGCAACTCGAATACCTCGCCCGCCGCGTGATGGAGGATCCGTCGGTCACGGTCTGCCCGCACGGGCGTCCCATCGCCGTCCGGCTTACCAAAGAGGAACTCGACCGCCGGTTCGACCGGATCAAGTAACGAAAGGAAACGCGCTTTGGCACCTAAGAAACAGAACGGGCTGTTCGAAGTATTGAAAACCGAGGGCAACGCCCGCCGCGGTCGCCTGCATACCGTTCACGGGGATATCGAGACCCCCGTGTTCATGAACGTCGGCACCAGCGCCGCGATCAAGGGCGGCGTCTCGACCGGCGACCTCTACGAGGTCGGTTGTCAGGTCGAACTGTCGAACACCTACCACCTTCATATCCGCCCCGGCGACGACCTGATCTACCGGATGGGCGGGCTTCACAAGTTCTTTAACTGGGATCGCCCGATTTTGACCGACAGCGGCGGGTTCCAGGTCTTTTCGCTCGCCAAACTCCGCAAGATCACCGAGGAGGGCGTCTCGTTCTCGTCCCACATGGACGGCGCGCATATCTTCATGGGGCCCGAGGAGAGTATGCGGATCCAGTCGCACCTCGGTTCCACGATCGCGATGGCGTTCGACGAGTGCGTCGAGAACCCCGCCCCCTACGACTACGTCAAGCGGTCGATGGAGCGCACGGTGCGCTGGCTCGCCCGGTGCAAATCCGAACTGGCGCGCCTCAACGCCGAAGAGGGAACGGTCAACCCAGACCAACTGCTGTTCGGGATCAACCAGGGCGGCACATACGAAGACCTGCGCATCGAGAGTATGATCCGCACGGCGGAACTCGACCTTCCCGGCTACGCGATCGGCGGTCTTGCCGTCGGGGAAGAGACCGAGACCATGTACCACATCATCGAGACGGTCGAACCCTATATGCCGAAGGACAAGCCGCGCTACCTGATGGGCGTCGGCACTCCGCAGAACATCCTTGAGGGGGTGTACCGCGGCGTCGATTTCTTCGACTGCGTGATGCCCAGCCGCAACGCCCGCCACGGCAACCTGTTTACCTGGCACGGCAAAATGAACATCAACAACGAGAAGTATTTCGACGATCCGCGCCCCATCGACGAAAACTGCGGCTGCCCGACCTGCCGCCGCTACAGCCGCGCCTACGTCCGCCACCTGTTCAAGGCGCGCGAGATGCTCGGGATGCGCCTGACCGTTCTGCACAACCTCTATTTCTACAACGAACTGATGCACAAGATCCGCGACGCCCTCGACGCGGGGAACTACGAATCCTTCTACCGTCAGTACGTCGATCTCCTCGCCGCCCGTTCGGAGGAATGACGCACGGAAAAACCGCGAAAACGTCGATAAAAGGAGTTTCCTATGAGATCGTTCATCGCAAAAACAAAGAGGATCGTCACGCCCGCGCTCGTTCTGCTCTGTACCCTGATTATGCTTTGCAGTTGTCCCGGTCCTTGGGTAGGTCGCAGAATGGAAAAGATCAGACCGAAGAATTTTCCGAACACGGTCTGGTCCTGCAAGGAAGCGGGTTTGGTTCTCTATACGATCGAGGGCGTCACGTTCGGGACGTATTCTGTCAACGGGGCGGAATACTTCTTCGATTCGCCCTACCACCTGTACTGCCACGTTGAATTCCGTTTGTATTCCTACTCGGACAAAAGGGTCTCCGAACTCGATCCGTCGCTGGTTCATTACGAGACGTCCGACGCCGGCGCGATCTACGGGACAATGGATTATGAGGACGAAACCGGAAACCTGATCGTCAAGGTCTCAAGTTACGAACCGAACGACGCTTCGTTGCCCGAAACCTTTCCCGAAAAACTGACGTTTGAGCAGACGGGGACGTTCGGAAAGACCCCGAAAACGCGCTGGGTCGCCGAGGACCTCGATCTCTATCTGGATTCTTATTCGGACACGGATAAGTATTACAGCGGCGAGATCAAAATCGACGGGGAAGCGTTTCGCGTTTACGCAAGAGAAAAGGGAAAATACTTTCAACTGATATTGATCACCGACAATGACTTCCGGCACGAGTTGGTTTGTTTGTCCTTTGCGGTGTCCGATGGAGAGATCGTTGCGACCCGCGTGGATCAGACCTTCTCGGAGGAGTATTGGGATCCCGATCTGAAAACCGTCACCTTCCGCCCGGCGCCGATCGAATAACGCCCCGGTTTCATAAAACACGCCGCCCGCGCCGATTTCGGCGCGGGCGGCATTTCACGTCGCTTGCGACAGTTCATGCGTTCGCTTTGCGAACGCTCTTTTTTCGTCAGTCTTCCCAAACGTTCCCGTTTGAACAACGGACGATCACGCGGGGAGTCCTTTCTTTCCACAAAGGTTTATCGATATTGTTCCACTGGGTCATCGTCCCGGCGAACGTGATCTCGCCGAGCGATTTGCAGTTTCCGAACGTTTCGTAGCCCAAATAGGTGATGGTCGCCGGCAGACTGACGATCGTCAGATTCGTAGACAAAAACGCGTACCCTTCGATCCGTCTGACGCCGTTTGCTACGGTGAGTTCGGTCAGATTCGAGCAGCCCACGAACGCCTGCTCCTTGATCTCCTGGGCGTATCCTCCGATCCAGACCGACCGGAGCCCGGTGCAGTAGGAAAACAATAGCGGCTCGACTTTCCGAAGATACGGGGGAAGCCGGACCTCGGTCAGACTCGTGCAGCAAGTAAAGGCTGCTGTCCCGATCTTTTCCACGCTCTCGGGAAAGACGATCGCGGTCAATCCCGAACAGTAGTAAAACGCGTATTCTCCGATGGTTCTCACCCGCTCCGGGATGGTGAAATGATCGAGACGATCACAATGATCGAAAGCGTGGTCCTTGATCTCGGTAACGCTTGCGGGGAGAGTAACCGACGTCAGACTCTTGCACTCGCAAAAAGCGTATGCGGGGACGTACGTGACGCCGCCGGGGATCGTGACGCTCGTAAGAGACGAACACCCTCGGAAAGCGCCTTCGCCGATCACGGTAACGCTACTCGGGATCGTGACGCTTTCAAGTTTCGTGCAGTTCTTGAACGCTTCCACGCCGATCTCGGCGACGCCTTCCGGGATCACGACGCTCGTGATATCCTTCCGCCCGGCGTAGGCGTTGTCCTGGATCCTGGTTTCCCCTTTGGGAATGACGATCTCGACGCTCTGCGGCTCTTCGTCTGTTTGACGAGAGGGAAGCGTGATACCGTTTTCATTCAGATATCCTTTGATCATCGGAAAGAACAGGACGAAAACGCAGACGGCGGCGGCGACGTGAAGGATCACCGCGCCGACGACGATCGACACGATCATGATCGTGCGTTTCTTTTTGCGTTTCGCCCGGTCAACGTTTTCCTGATAGGAAGTCTGGTCGTTGTTCATGTTTTCTCCTTACACGTATCCGCGCAGCCCGACCTTCTCGGCGTATTTTCCGAGGATCGCGGCGTACTCCTCGGCGCGCTTGTATTCCACGGCGTGCAGCCCGTCGGTAAGACACCCGCCCCGGTCGACGAACTTTTGAAGCCACAGTTGCTTCGCTCCCCGGACGAACTCCCCGAGCGCCGTAATCGATCGCTCGTCGTGCAGTTCGTCCACGACGGTCGTGCGGAACTCGTAGGGCAGGGGATCGGAGAGAAGGTACGATACGCTCTCTTTGATCGCCAGAAGGTCCTTTTCGTCGCAGCCCATCAGGTCGGGGTAGTCGGCGGGCGGGCATTTGACGTCCATCGCCACGTAGTCGACGAGGTTCTCTTTGACCAACGCTTTCAAGACCTTCGGGCGCGTGCCGTTGGTGTCGAGTTTCACGCGGTAGCCCGCCGCCTTGATTCTTTTGCAGAAGTCGGGCAGGTCGGGACGCAGGGTGGGTTCGCCGCCGGTGATCGCCACCGCGTCGAGCAAGCCTTTGCGCTTCTCGAGAAAGATGAAAAAGGCCTCTTCCGAGATGAATTCGGGCACCGTCCCCTCGACCAGGACCGCGTTCTGACAGAACGGGCAGCGCAGATTGCACCCCGAAAGGAAGACGGTGCAGGCGGCGTAGCCGTCGTAGTCCACCATCGACAGTTTTTCAAGTCCCTGTATCTTCATGCTTTTACCCTTATCAAGACGGGCTGTCCCGAAACGGGACAGCCCGTGTTTTATACCAGTTCCGATGCGGCGAGCGCGGCAACCGCGCCGTCCCCGCAAGCCGTCGTCAACTGCCGGACGATCTTCGTGCGGCAATCGCCCGCGGTAAAGATGCCGGGTACGCCGGTCTTGCAGTTCTCGCCCGCGTCGATATACCCCGCGTCGTCAAGCCCGACGAGCGAGGCGAAGGCGCCCGCGGCGGGGGCGTGTCCGATCGCGACGAACAGCCCGTCGACCTCGACCGTCTCCTCGGCTCCCGTTCCGGGATCGCGGAGCGTCAGGGCGGTCAACTGCTCGTCCCCGAGCAACCGCGTTACGACGCGCGGCGTCTTCACGACGATCTTCGGTTCGTTTTTGATCTTCTGCACCATCGCGTCCTCGGCGCGGAAGGCGTCGCGGCGGTGGATCAGGTAGACCTTTTCCGCCATCGCGGCAAGGTAGAGCGCGTCGTCGAGCGCCGCGTTTCCCCCGCCAACAACGGCGACGGTCTTCCCGCGGAAGAAGGCGCCGTCGCAGACGGCACAGTAGGAAACGCCGCGCCCGGTCAGTTCCTCTTCGCGTTCGACGCCGAGTTTCTTCGCCGCCGCGCCGACCGCAAGGATCACGGTCTTCGCCCGGTAGGTCCCGCAGTCGCTCGTCACGGTAAAGTCGGCGGTCACGCTCTCGAACGCGAACTCGCATCCGAGCCCGTCCGCCTGTTCAAAGAGCGCGGCGGAAAGATCGACGCCGCTGATCTCCTTGATCCCGGGATAGTTCTCGACGAGCGACGCCCGCGAGATCTGTCCCCCGACGGCTTCACGCTCGAAGATCAGGACTCTTTTTCCGGCTCTTGCCCCGTAAACGCCGGCGGTCAGCCCCGCAGGGCCGCCGCCGACGATCGCAATATCATAGAAGTCGTTCATTTGTTCAGGTATCCGCGGATCGCCGAGAGCCCGACGAGCGGGGTGGCGTTCGCGC
Organism: uncultured Ruminococcus sp.; assembly: GCA_902778985.1. Lineage (GTDB taxonomy): Bacteria > Bacillota > Clostridia > Oscillospirales > CAG-272 > UBA1740. The sequence continues at coordinate 962 of CACYZS010000028.1, read as the reverse complement.
CCGAGAAGACCAACATGGTCGGCGCCTGACGGATTCCGTACTGCTTCGCGTAGGCGGGATCCTCGTCGGCGTTCACCACCGAGTAGGCGATGCCCGCGCCGTCCATCAGGCGTTTCGCGATCGCGCAGTTCGGGCACTTGGTCGTGGTCACGAGCACCAGACGGTCGGCAGAGGCGGGCGTGGTCTTCGCCGCGGCTTCGGCGCCGATCTTGGTCTCCTCGGCTCTCGCGGCGGCACGAGCCGCGCGTTCGTCGGGGCTGGCAAGCCCGTCGACGATATAGGTCTTGCGTTCCCGGAACTCCTCGCGTTTCCCGTCGTTCCAGTTCTGCACCGGACGGTAGTAACCGGTGATCCGGCTGTAAACCTCGGCTTTCTTACCGCAGATCGGGCAGACGTACTGCTCGCCGACGAGATAGCCGTGGTCGGCGCAGATCGAGTAGGTCGGGGAGATGGTGTAGTAGGGGAGTTTGTAGTTCTCGGCGATCTTCCGCACCAGAGCCGCCGCGGCGCGCCAGTCGGTCATCTTCTGACCGAGGAAGGCGTGGAAGACGGTACCCGAGGTGTAGAGGGTCTGCAGTTCGTCCTGAATGTCGAGCGCCGAGAAGATATCGTCGGTGAAACTGACCGGCAGGTGCGAACTGTTGGTGTAATAGGGAGTGCCGCAGTCGCCCGACGCCGTCTTGATGTCGGGAAAGTGCTTCTTGTCGTGCTTGGCAAGACGGTAGGCGGTGGACTCGGCGGGCGTCGCCTCGAGGTTGTAGAGGTCGCCGTACTTCTCCTGATAGTCGGAGAGCCGCTCGCGCATATGGTTCAGGACGTTCTTGGTGAACTCCTGCGCCTCTTTGTGGGTGAGGTCGCAGTTCAGCCAGCGCGCGTTCAGGCACGCCTCGTTCATACCGACAAGCCCGATGGTCGAGAAGTGGTTGGCGAAGGTGCCGAGGTAGCGCTTCGTGTACGGGTAG
>CACYZS010000027.1 GCA_902778985.1 uncultured Ruminococcus sp. | reverse complement strand
CGAAATGGGATATCAACGCAGCGTCCAACACGTTCTTGATCTTTTTAATCGTTCTTACCGTCGGCGAAACCGGATACGCGATCTTCGTTTTCGTTAAGAAAAAGGAGAATGAAAGCGAAGACCTTCGTGTAGCGAGCGTTCTGTTTTTCAAAATCGCGTTCTATATTGTATTTGTGCCGATCTGCCTTTTGATCGTCCTTCCCGTTGAATACTTGATCAAAAAGGTGAAGAAGAAAAAAGAATAAAAGAACCGGGGACGGAAAAGCCGTCCCCGATGTTTTTTCAAATCAGATTGCGAAGTCGCCATTGACGAACACCGGGACTTCCCTTCCGTCGCGGGTGACGCCGATGATCGAGAGGTCGGGGGTGCCGACCATGAAATCGACGTGGGTGTTGCTCTCGGCGTTAAGCCCGCGGGCGAGCAGTTCTTCTTTCGAGAGATCCGCGCCGCCCTCGATGCAGGTGGGGTACGCCTCGCCGAACGCGAAGTGGCAGGAGGCGTTCTCGTCGAAGAGCGTATCGTAGAAGAGGATCCCGCTCTCGGAGATCGGAGAGTGATAGGGTACGAGCGCGACCTCGCCGAGGTAGTGCGCGCCCTCGTCGACGTTGATCTCGGCGCGAAGATACTCCTCCCCCTTTTCGGCTTTGGCGTCGACGATCCGTCCACCCTCGAGCGTCAGGCAGATCCCCTCCACCAGATTGCCGTTCAGGACCAGGGGTTTTGACGAATACACGATACCGTTTACCCCGTCGCGCTTCGGCGCGGTGAAGATCTCTTCGGTCGGCATATTGGCAATGAAGGTCGTGCCGCGCTCGTCCTTTTCCGATCCGCCCGCCCAAAGATGCCCCTCGGGGAGTTCGACCGTTAAGCGCGTGCCGAGCGCGTTTTCGTAGCGCAAGGCGGCGAAGGCGTATTCGTTCAGTTTTCTTGCCTGCCCCGTCAGATGGTTACAGTGCGCCGCCCAAGCGGCGACGGCGTCGCCCCCCTCGCGAATGCGTACCGCTTCGCAGATCGCGTCCCAGAGCAGTTCGGTCGCCTCGTCTCCGGTCTTGCCCGGGAAGACCTTTTCCGCCCACGGCTTGCAGGGGATCGCGACGATCGACCACGGGATCCGGCTTGCCATCATGCGGGCGTAGAACTTCTCGTTCGCCTGTCCGTAGGCAATCGAAGCACGGCGGATCCGGTCGGGATCGACGCCCGCGAGCGCAGCGGGATCGGACGAGGTGACCGACAAAAACGCCGCCCCCTCCGCCGAGAGCAGATCGAACATCAGAGCCTGCCAGGGGTACGTCTCGTCAAAGAGGTCGTTGTCGGCGTGCAGATACCGTTCGCGCGCGATCTTCTGATCGGTCCAATAGACGAGTACGTCGCGGGCGCCGACGGCGTACGCCTCTTCGGTCACAAGCCGTACGAACGGCGCGGAGTCCACCCCCGCGCGGATCACGAGTTTCTGCCCCTTTTGCAGGTTGACGCCGGTGCGGACGCCGAGGCGCGCGTATTCGCGAAGCAACTCTTCCTTCATTGTAAAGATCCCCCTGTCGTTTCTTTTCCTTTTTCTATTATATCCCTATTAAAAAAGAAATGCAATCTTTTTTCAAAACGCAACTGGACAAATCAAAAAATATCTGCTATACTTGAAATAATAAACGGAAAGGGGGACGCGAAGATGGGCGGTTTTTGCGATCTGCACTGCCACATCCTGTACGGTGTGGACGACGGCGCGCAGACGGTCGAAGACGCGCGCGCGCTGATCGAAGGCGCGTACTCGTCGGGGACGCGCACCATCTGCTTTACGCCGCACTACAACCCCTTCCGCAAGATCGATTCCGCCGGGGCGGAAGAGACCTTCCGCGCCTTTTCCGCCGAGATGAAGGAGAAATACCCCGACCTGACGCTGTGTCTCGGGGCGGAGGTCCTCTACCACCAGAAGATCGCGGATTCGCTCTCCCGCGGCGCCTGCCGCACGCTGAACGGGACGCGCTTCGTTCTGGTCGAGTTTTTGCCCGACGACGACGGGCAGTACATCATCCAGTCGCTGGAATCGGTCGCGGCGCGCGGCTATACCCCGATCCTCGCCCACGCCGAACGCTACCACAGTTTTCTGAACAAGCCGAAATACGCGCTCTCGGTCGCCGAACGGGAGTTCCCGATCCAGTTGAACGTCCGCTCCGTGACCGGCGAAAACGGGAAAAGGGTGCAGAAGTTCTGCCGCCTTCTCCTAAAAGAGGGAGCCGCCGCCGTGATCGCCACCGACGCGCACGATCCCGACTACGCCGACGCGCGCCTCGACGAGGGGTTTCACGCGGTCGCGTCCCGCTTCGGTCCCGAATACGCGACCACCATCTTCTGCCGGATGCCGCGGATCCTGCTCGGTCTGGATCCGAACGGATAAGAGGGCGCCCGACGGCGCCGCGATCTGTTTTCGCGAACGCGAAAACGCAATATGAACGCCGACGGGGCTTCCCCGTCGGCGTAGTGGTCTACGCCGGAGGGCGAAAACCGGTGAAAGGCAAGGCAAAGGCGGGCATTTCTGCCCGCCCTTTTTGTTGCGCGATTGTTTGGGGTTCTTGTTTGCTCCCGGCAAACGGATCTCACAGGTTCTTTTTTTGCCTTGCCGATGCTGCCCGTTTGTCGACGGTCCTTACCTGGCGGACGACCACTTATCGTCGCGCGCCGCCCGGTCGATATCGACCACGGGGCGTTTCCGTTTCTTCACAACGGGGGACGCAAGGTCGTAGAGCCGGGGTTTGGATTTTGAGAAGGCGCGGGCGAAAAATCCCTTCTGGGACTTGTTGAACGCCTTGATCTTGCGGCGGAGATACTTCTCTTCGGCTTTCTTCTTTTCGGAGTAGACGCCGCCCCAGATCAAACTGCGGATGAAGAACCGATCCTCGGTCTCCTCGCGGACGAAGTCGGCGATCGTTGCAAACTCGGTGTCGATCTCGGTCTGTACGCGCTGTTCGGCGTTCAGATCGTACGGGATCCGGTTCTTGGTCGTGTAGACGATCCGACCGTTCCGTGCCAAAGCCATCAGCATAAAGCCGTCGGTGCGGAATTTGACGATCGCGTTGCCCTTGCGGTGCGCCTCTTTGGTCTTCAGCACCTCGCAGAGGAAGTATTCGGGCGTCTTGGGTTCGTCGGTGACGAAGCCCGCGGCGCTCAGAAGGTCGAACATCGTGTCGGCGTAGGTCGCGTCGAACACCGAGACCAACCCTTCCGCCGTTCCGGCGCTCTCGTTGACGGTAAGGACGGTCGCCATGCTCTTCGCGTCGGCAATTCCGGCGCTCGCGAGAACGGCGGGGATCTCACCGCGGATCGCCGTCTCGGCTTCGTCTTTCGACGCCTGGACGGTCACGAGTTTGTTGACCGACGCCTTGTGGTCGATCACCAGAGCGAAGGCGTCGTTCTTCTTGGTCACGGTCGCGGCGAACAGCCGTTTGATCGCGTCGGCAAGACCCGCTTTGTCGGTCACGACGCCGTCGCAGACGAACTTCGAGATATCGACGCGGTTCATCTTCTTCTTGCGTCCGGTGACTTCGATCCGACCGCCCGAAACGGCGATCAGCCGCTTGAAGGAGCCGAGATCCTCGACCTCTTTCTTGCCCGAAACGTGGACGGGACGGTCGCCTTCGACGCCCTCGAAGTCGGCGCGCATTTCAACGTAGTCGCCGTCGGAGGGGGTGTAGGCGCCGTGCGCGATCACGTCGCGCGCCGGCATCGCGTCGGGCAGGTCGCTCCAGCCCGAGAAGGTCAGGGCGTGCCGCTCGGGGGCGGTCACGGCGGCGATCTCGGCGTCGCAAGCCAGTTTCTTATCGGGAATGGTCGTACCGTCGGCGACGAACGAGAGAACGAATTCCTTCGGCGTCATGGTACCGTTGACCTCGACGTCGTGGTCGGGCATCACGGACGGCAGTCCTTCCCAACCGCTGAACTCGTACCCTTCGGGGATCGACGGCGTCATCGACGGGCTGACCTTGACGGTCTCGCCCTCACGGAACTTGTCGTCGCCGTAGAGGTCGCCGTCCAGGACGTAGGTAACGCGGTAGACCTTGCGCTCGAAGCGGGCGACGTAGGTGACGTCCTGCTCGGGCATCTTGCCGGTGTAGCCGTCGAAGCCGATGAATTCATACCCCTTCGGCGATTCCGGGATCGGCATGGGAAGCGGATCTCCCGCACGGAGTTTTCCGCTCGCCAGCACGCTTCCCTCGGAGAGGAAGGTGTACTTGCAGATGTTGTCGCGGAAGACCGCGTCGACCGTGAAGTCGTAGTCGGGCATCTCGTCGGCGAAGTTCTTCCACTCGACGAAGATGCGTCCCTCGACGACCGGCGCAGACAGCGCCTTGATCTTCGCGCCGATCGGATAGAGTTCGCGGTGGTAGTACGAACCGTCGACGCGGTAGGTGATGAAGTGGAACGCGGGATCGTACTTTCCGATCACGATCAGGTCGCGCGCCGGCATCCGCTCGGGCAGTCCGCGCCACCCGGCGAAGACGTACCCGTCCTTATCGGGAACGAGCGGCGGCGTGATCCACGCGCCCGCGGCGACGCGCTTGGTCGCGACGGGGGTGGTCTCGAGGATGTAGGTGATCTCGAAGTATTCGGTCGCGTATTTCGCCTCGACCGTAAGATCGCGCGACGGCATGGTCGCGGGCAGTCCGATCCACTCGAGGAACTCGGCGTGGTCGGGTTTCTTGCCGCTGACGGGGACGATCACGTCGCCGGGCAGATAGTCCTCGGTGGCAAAGACCTCGCCGTCCGCCATGTAGGTCACGGTGAAGCGTTCGGGACGGTAAGTGCCCGTGACGGTGAAGTCGTAGTCGGGCATAACGCGGGAGTAGTTCTCCCAACCCGAGAAGACGAAGCCGTCGATCGCGGGCGGATTGATCTTCGGCACCACGTTTCCGACCGCGACGTGCTCGACGCGATAGACCTCGCCGTCAAGCAGATAGGTGACGGTGCGGGCAGAGACCGAAGAGGTCGCCTCGACCGTGATATCCTCGTCGGGCATGGTCTCGGGGTATTCTCCCCAGACGTACTGTCTCGTAGCGTCGTCGGGCAGATCCGGGCAGACGACAGGCTCGCCGAAGGCGACCTTGCGCGTCTCGTAGTTTTCGCCGTCCAGGGTGAAGGTGACGGTGTGAACGTTCGGGATCATCTCGCCCGACACGGTGAAGTCGTACGCGGGCATCTCCTCGGAAAGGTTCTTCCAACCCGAGAAGCCGTATCCCTCTTTTTCGGGAACGGCGGGCGCGACGACGGGATCGCCGAAGCGGACCTTCTTCTCCGCGAACACCTCGCCGTCAAGGACGAAGGTAACGGTCGAAAGACCCTTGGCGTAGTCGCCGGCGACCTCGGTATCCTCTTTCGGGAAGACCTCGGGAAGACCGATCCAGCCGGCAAAGTCCATGCCGTCCTTTTCGGGCGCCTCGGGGATCTCCTCGACCGGCGAACCGACGAAGCCGGTGACCGTCGCGACCGCCTTGCCGTCGACCGTGAAGACGATCGAGGTCTTGCGGATCTCGGTCTTCCCTTCGACCGTCAGGTCGTGGGACGGCATCGTGTCGGGACATTCGTTCCAACCGAGGAAGCGGCGCTCGGACGGGATCTCGACCGCGGGCGCGACGATGGGATCGCCGAAGGCGACGCGCGTTTGCGAGACCGTCTCTCCGTCAAGGACGAAGCGGAGCGTGTAACTGGTCTTGTGGGTGTAGTTGGCGAAGGTGAGCGACTCTGCGGGCATCACCTCGGGGATCACGCCCCAACCGTCCGCCTCGTACCCTTCCGGCAGGTCGGGTTCGGCAGGCAGCGGAATGGGTTCGCCCGCCGCGATATCCTGTTCGTAGACGGGTTTGCCGTCGAGCAGGAAGGTCAGGCGGAAGATCGCGCCGCGCAGCGTCGCGTCGATCGACAGGGCGTGCGCCGGCATGGTCGCGGGAACGTCGCCCCAACCGGAGAAGATATACCCCTCGGGAACCACGACGTCGGGCGGAATGACGGGCGACCGGAAGGAGACCTCGCGCGAGTAGATCGGTTCGCCGTTCAGGTTGAAGGTGAGCGGGTAGGCGATCGGGGTGTACCCCGACGCGATGGTGAGATCGTGCGCCGGCATGGTCGCGGGAACGTCGCCCCAACCGTCGAAGGTGTAACCCTCGAGGGCGGGCGCGTCGGGCACCGAGATCGGGGAGTCGAACTCGACCGACCCGTCAAAGAGCGCCTCGGTCCCGGCGATGATGGTCAGCCGGTAATCGTTGATGGTGAAGATCCCGTCGAAGACCAGGTCTTCCGCCGGCATTTCGTCGGGGATCCGCCCCCAGCCGGAGAAGGTGTAACCGGTCCTCTCGGGCAGAGCGGGCGCGGGGATCGGGTCACCCGCGGCGACGCTGCACTCGGAAATGATCTCGCCCTCGGCGCGGAAGGAGACCGTGAACTCGGTCGGAACGTAGCGTCCCTCGATCGTGACGTCCTCCGCAGGCATGGTCGCGGGGATCTCGTCCCACTCGAAGCGGCAGCCGTCGCGCTCGGGCATTTCGGGAACGATCAGGGCGGAGCCGAAGGGAACGCTCCCTTCCGCCACCGTCTCGCCCTCGCAGACGAAGGTATAGGTGAAGGAACCCTCACCGTATCCGCCCGTGACCGTCAGGTCGGAAGCGGGCATGGTCGCGGGGATCTCGTCGCTCCACGCAAAGGTCTTGCCGGGTTTCTCTTCGGGCGTCGGGACCGTGATGGGTGCGCCGAAAGGCAGCGACTCGGACGAGATCTCCTCGCCGTCGACCAGGAAGGACAGACGGTAGAGGTTCAGGGTGTAGGAACCGTTGACCGTAAGGTCGCCCGCCGGCATGGTCTCGGCGGCGTTCTCCCACGCGAAGGTATATCCCTCTTTTGCGGGTTGTTCGGGCAGTTCGATCGCGGCGCCCTCTTCGAGGATCCTGCGCTGCACGATCTCGCCGTCGACCTCAAAGGTCAGGGTGTAGGTCGTGATCTCGGGTTCGGCGGGGACCTCTTCACCCGCGGGGACCGTGGTGCCGTGGACTACGAAGTCGTGCATCGGCACGGTCGCGGGGGCGTCGGTCCAGCCGACGAAAGTTCTGCCTTCGAGGTCGGTCGGGATCTCGGGCTCGAACTTGGATTCGTAGGGTTGGTAGGCGGTGCGCCAGATCTCGCCGTCGATCTCGTAGTCCACCCGGTAACGGGCGGGATACATACTGGTGATCGCGGTGATGTCGTGGTCGGGCATCGTGTCGGGCAGGTTGCGCCAGCCGCTGAAATAGTACCCTTCCTTGACGGGTTTCGCCTTCTTGTTGATCTTATCGCCGATGCGGAGTTGTTCGTCCATGAACACCTCGCCGTCGACGATACGGACCAGCCGGAAGGTCTTCATTTCCAGACGACCCTCAACCGTCACGTCGTGGTCGGGCATGGTCTCGGGCAGACCTTCCCAACCCGAAAAGGCGTAGTGATCCTTCTTCGGGTAATCCATCGGTTCGATCACCGACTGGTAGGGGACCATCTCCGTAAAGGAATGGCGGTCGTTGACGACGTAGGTCAGGCGGTAGGAGTTGTTCTCGTACCGTCCGTTGACCGTCAGATCCTCGTCGGGCATGGTCTCGGGAAGTCCCTCCCACCCGGCGAAGGTGGCGCCGTGTTTCTCGGGGACCTCGGGGGACTCGGTCGGACTGCCGAAGGCGATCCGACGGCGGGTGTATTCCCCGCCCTCGAGCATAAAGACAAGATCGTGCAGAGCGGGGGTGAAAGTACCCTCGATCACCACGTCGTGGTCCGGCATTTTGTCGGGAAGATTGCTCCATCCGCTGAACTCGTAGGTCCCCTTGGACGGAACGGCGACCGACTTCAGGGATTCACCCTTCGCGTACCATTCCGCGAAACTGACCTTACCGTCGACCTTGTAGATCAGACGATAGAGTTCCTTTGCTCTCTCCTGTTTTGACATTCGTCAGTCCTCCAGTCAAACTTCCACGTACTTCGCGGTCACAGTCACGTCCTGCGCCGGCATGGTCTTCGGTACTCCTTCCCAACCGTCGAAGCGGAAACCTTCCTTTTCGGGCGCGTCGGGGAGGACCGGCTCGGCGCCGTAAAGGACCTGTACGCGGTCGACCTCTTCACCGTCGACTTCGCAGATCACGCGGTAGCGTCTCAGATAGTAGCGCCCTTCGGCGTGGACCTCCTCGTCGGGCATGGTCTTCGGCAGGTTGCGCCAGCCGCTGAAGACGTACCCTTCCTTCGCGGGGATCTCAGGAGGCGTGATCGGCGTTCCGTAGTCGAACTCGTCGGAGAAGATCTCCTCGCCGTCCAGCGAGAAGGTGATGGGATAGCAGTTGATGTTGAAGTAGCCGTTGAAGGTCAGGTCGAAGTCGGGCATGGTCTCCGGGATCGTGCCCCAGCCGGTGAAGGTGTAGTGCTCTCTGCCCGGCTCGGCGATCGCGCGGATGGGTTCGCCGTAGGCGACCGTCTTCTCGAAGCGGTATTCGTCGTCGACGTTGAAGACGACCGAATGTTTATTGGGCTTGAAGGTGCCCTTCATGGTCAGGTTGGACTCGGGCATCTTCTTGTAGCGTTTGCCCCAGCCGGAGAACGTATAGCCCTCGAGTTCGGGGTTGGGCAGGTCGGAGAGGTCGGCGCCCGGCTCGAACTGGTAGGTCGCGTAGGTCTCGCCGTTCATGACGAGCGTCAGCGTGAAGGTGTTGGCGGCGAAGGTGCCGTTCACCGTCAGCGGATGCGCGGGCATCGTGTGCGGAAGCCCCTGCCAGCCGCTGAAGGTCAGCCCTTCGCGCTCGGGGCTCGGGAGCGGCGTGATCTCGTCGCCGTAGGTCACCATGGCGTGATCGACCTCAACGCCGTCGATGGTATAGGTCAGGCGGAAAGAACCCCGGACGTAGACCGCCTCAATGTTGAGGTGCGTCTTGGGCATGAAGACGGGGTGATCCTTCCACTCCTTGAATTCGTATCCGGGTTTTTCAGGAGCCTTGATGATACGGATCTTCTCGCCTTCTTTCAGGAACTCGGTGTGAACCACGACACCGTCCACCAGGTAGTTCAGTCTCTTCTGCTTTGCCATCTCAGTATCCTCCCGTTGTTTTTCCGTCCTCACCCGTGCGCGCGGGCAAAATGACGGTTTGGATTATGGTTTGATTAAATTATATCATATAAAATAACGAAAATCAAGATGGAAAAGGGGGGTTTTTTATCTTTTTTTGCAATAATCCCTCTTTTGAAAACCGGAGCAAGACGCGTTCCCCGGGCGCCCTTTTTCGCCCCGCATCGGGGGCAAAAAGCGGAAAACGGCGTGAAAACCCGCCCCCGGCGGTTGACTTTTTGTCGCGGAATGGTATAATAGTGCCGTAAAGAAACGGGGGTATCCATGAAAACCTATTCGACCGTACTGTTCGACCTTGACGGAACGCTGATCGACACCTCGGAAGGGGTGATCGGTTCCGCCTTCTACGCGCTCGAGACGCTCGGCTATCAGACGCCGTCGTTTCACGACTGTCTTCCCTTTCTCGGTCCGCCGCTCCCCTACGGGTTCGGGGTGGTCTGCGGGGTGAAGGAGAGCGACATCCCGCGCGCGATCGAGGTCTTCCGCCGCCGGTATATGGGAGAGGAGTGGTATCTCCGCTCGGCGGTCTATCCCGGGATCCCGGAACTGCTCGCCGCCCTTCGCCAGGCGGACCTCGAAACTGCAGGCGGCGGCGGACAAGATCTTACTGCGACTGGGACTGTCCGACTACTTCGATCTGGTGGTCGGGTCGGGCGAAGGACCAGAGCGGCAGACAAAAGAAGGGGTGCTCCGCTACGCGCTTTCAAAACTCGGCTGCGCGCCCGCCGACGCGATCCTGCTCGGCGACCGCAAGTACGACGCCGAGGGGGCGCAGGCGGTCGGCGCCGGGTGCGTCGCCGCGCTCTGGGGGTTCGGCGGAAAAGAGGAGTTTTCGCCCTATCCCGTCGCCGCCTACTGCAAAACGCCCGCCGAGGCGGGAGCGTTCCTTCTCCGAAAATAAAAAAGCCCTTCCGGGCAAAAAAAGAGCGGACACCGTCGGGTGTCCGCTTTCGTTTCGGAAGACTTACGCCTTCTTCTCCGCCTTTTCGGCAACGATCTGTTCGCCTTTGTAGGTCCCGCAGTTGCTGCAAACGCGGTAAGCAAGATTGTACTCGCCGCACTTGGGGCACTTGGAGAGCGTGGGGGCGTCGAGTTTCCAGGTGCTGGACCGTCTCTTGTCTCTGCGCGCCTTGGAAACCTTTTTCTTCGGTACTGCCATTGCGTTTTACCTCCTATGACAACGATCTGTCGATCTTTTTGAACTTACTTTCCTTCGGGCTTCGTCTTCTCCTCTTCGCGCAGCCGTTTGAGCACGGCGGCAAGGGGGGAAAGACGCGGATCGGTCTCTTCCCGTTTGCACGAGCAGGGACCTTCGTTCAGGTCGTGCCCGCACGATGGACACAGTCCGCGGCAGTCCTCTTTGCAGAGCACCCGCGAGGGGAACTCGGAGAGCAGGAGCGACCGCGCCGGTTCGTCCAGGTCGAGAAAGCCGTCCTCGACGAGCGCGTACTCGTCGATCTTGTCCTCGTCCAGTCCCTCGAGCATCTTCGGGGTGGCGACCGTCTTCTCGAGGCTGAACCGATAGGTTCCGGCAACGTCGGCAAGACACCGGGCGCAGGGTGCGACGAAATCAAGGGACAGATCCATACGCAACCGCATATAACCCGCGGAATTGACGACCTCGCCGCTTGCCTCCATGGGAGAAGGAAAACGAACGCCGAAAAGGATGCTTCCGGGATCCGTCGTATCGTCGGGCGGATCAAGCGGAAATTGAAACCGCAGCGTGCGGCACTCGCCGGCAAGCAGGGCTCTCAGATCAAGTTTCACACTCTTCCTCCCGGTCAAAGATCGGATCAAAACGAGGTGTGACGGGCGCGTTTTCGCATAGTTCGCCCAAAGTCACGGAATATATTATACAGAAGGGCGGCGCGATTGTCAAGACTTTTTTTCGTCTTTCAAAAGGATTTTTCCCTTACGGGAATCCCCGGCGCCCGGGAGAACGCGGAAAGCCGCCGTCACGCCGACGCAAAAACCGCCCCGCTTGCGAAGGGGGGCGGTTTGAAAATAGCGAGTGAAATAACGCCTTACGCCGTTGTGCAAGAGACCGAAAACGATAGGGTCGCGCGGCGGCTGCCCGACGGGAGCCGATAGGTAACGTGGTACTGCGGCGGCATGGTCACGGCGTACTCTTCGGGTTCCCCGGCGTTCAGGTCGACGGCGAACGCGTCGGATATTTCGGGCGGGCGGTCGATCCCCTCGCTCGGGCGGCAGATCAGGGTCACGCCGCGGTGCGTCATCCGGAATCCGACGCCGTCGGGTTCGGGGCGCGACAGCGTATGCAGGCAGAGCGTGATCTCGCCCGGCGCGTCGGTTTCAAACTCGTCCGACACGGTAAGGGTACGGTCGGAGAGCGCGAAAGAGCGCGTCCACCTGACGGGGACGGGATAGGCGTCGCCCGCCGCGACCGAGGCGGTAAGCGTTTCTCCGTCGTCGCCGGCAGACAGGATCCGCCCGACAGCGCGGTAGTCGTTTTCGTACTGTCCGACGCCGCCGAAAAGCGGGACGTTATGCGCCCGCGAGGTGTTGGTCCATTCGCGGTGGTGTTTGGAGCCGTAGCGCCGCCCGAAGTAGCCCGAGGGCGAGAGCAGCGCGACCCCGCCGTAAAACAGGGCGAACCCGCCCTGGTCGGGGTGGCGGTGGGAGTCGGAGCCGAATTTCGACGCGCGGATCAGGCAGACGAGGTTCTCCGCCGGTTTCTCGGGAGAGGTGCGCAGGGCGAGCAAGCCGGTGTCGGGAAACACGGTCAGCCGCCCGGGTTCGGGCGCGGGTTCTTCACGCGGCGTCGGCAGAAACAGGTCGAGCAGATGCAGTTTGTAGAAGGCGGGGCTTTCCAGTTCCCCGCTCTTTTTCTGTGCCGAGGGCGGACCGAAGCGGCGGGCGTAGTAGCGGAACGGATTCTGCGCGAAAAAGCCGGGCCACTCGACGTCGCTCTCGCCGGGGCTCCAATACCCGTCCCCGAAGGGATGGTTCTCGGCTGCGGGATCGGCGAAGGTCAGAAGGAAGCGCGTCAGGTTGCGGTAGAAGGGACGGGCGAACAGGCTCTTGCCCGTGTAGCGTTCGACCGCCGAAAAGAACGGCAGGAACCACCGGACGTAACTGGTCGCGTAGAAGGGTCCCTCCGCCCAACCGCCGTCGTCCCCGCCGTAGTGCGGGAAGATCCCGCCGTAAATCTTCAGGGCGTAGGAGAGCCAGCGCAGACAGGCGTCCCGGTCGACGGCGTCGGTATCCGAGAGGATCAGCGCCGCCTCCCCGAGGTAGGCGGGGAGCCGCCCGGCGTGGGAGTTGCCGGGGTGCGAAAGGTAGTCGATTGAAAGCAGACGCCGCTCGCACTGGCGGGCGTACGCCGCGATCGCCGCTTCCGTAAGCGACTTTTCCCCCTCCGAGAGCAGCGGGTAGAGCAGGTCGTAAACCGACGGCAAGCAACGTGCGAGCGACAATCCGATCTCGTCGCGCGAACCGTCCTCAAGCGAACACTCTGCGCTCGGATCAAACGAAACGAAACGCAGAAGCCGTTCCTTCGCGGCTGCCCCGAACGAGGCGTCGCCAAGCACGGCGTACCCGAGCGACAGCGCGACCAGATCCCGGTCGCACGCCTCGCGGAACCGCCCGAAATACTCCCGGTACGGGAGCGCACATTGGTCGTGCAGAAAGCGCGGCGGTTCGATCGGCACGCCGGCGAGCGCCAGTTCCGCCGTCCGGCGAAGCGTTTGCGCCTCGGTCGACCGTTCGGCAAGCAATCCCGGCAGATCGGCGGGCGAAAACAGGTGGCGCGGGTGCCCCTTCGGCAC
>CACYZS010000026.1 GCA_902778985.1 uncultured Ruminococcus sp. | reverse complement strand
TAATAATAAAGACAACCAGAATGATTACCACGATCTCAACAGCGTAGAAGTGCAGTGAGATGGGAATTCTGATTGCCGATTTATTTCTGATAGGTTTCCTTGCTTTATTAAACCGTGTTTGCTCGGTTTTTTCAGTCATTAGTCCTGAATGTCTCCGTCATCGTCATCTTCAGTATCTTCTTCGGTTCTGTCTACAAGTCTGAAGCCGTAACCCCAGATAGTAGATATTTTAGCATCAGATTTACTGATTTTCTTTCTCAATCTCTTGACGGTATCATCAGCAACACGGGTCTCAACCTGGGTCTCATAACCCCAGATCTTGTCCAGTAATTCAGCTGCAACAAACCCCATTCTTTCTGAATTCACGTCTATGCTGGACAACTGCGGAAAAGAAAGATTGCACAAGAGCGAATCGTTTCCCGTTCCCAAGACGGCAACCTGATTGGGAACGTCCAGACCGATATCGTAACACGTCTCAATTATCCGCAGAGCCAACATATCGGAAACTGCCCAGATTCCAACCGGAAGCGGGAGCTTTTTCAGCCAGCGAATAAGCGGCTTACGATGAAAATCGTCCCATTTGGGGTGGTACGTCTGGTCGTCCTGAGAAAAATCGTCTGGGCAAAGTATGCACTTGCGGCCCAGTTTACGCAATTCCTGTATAAAGGACTCTCGCAATTGACTAATCCACCAGATGTTGCTGGAACCAAACCAGGCAACATTTTCCAATCCTCTGTCGCAGAAATGCGAAGCGGCAATCTGCGTCGTTTTTTCATAATTAAAGTTGACGCCAATGTTGCTGGTAACTTCATTGTTGAGCAGTTCAACAATCGGAATCTTTTTTTTCTGGAGTTGACGAAAAATGTCTATTGTGTTGCTTTGTGAAATAATTCCGTCGCCATGCCAGGAATCAAAATCGTTTGGCAATCCATCATGGACGCCGCGCTGGTCAAGGCGAACGCGCCATGGTTTTTGTTTTTTTGCAGCTATCGTTTGCGTATAATTTAAAATCCCCTTAAGCAAACCGCGACCAAATTCTGTGGAGGTTTCAATTAAAGCCAAAACCTGTCGATGTGTATCAGGCATAATAACCAATGGGAATAATATATTTGTATGCTATGTAATTCTAAAAATCATATCTCCCCCTTTCAACGCTTTGTATTAAAAAAACGTTAAAGGACGATTAAAACATTTAACTTTATTGATTTAATGAATCTTATAACATTTTTTTAAGATTTTGCAAGAGGAATAAAAGCGTATATAGAGATGAAAAAGACAAATATTTTTTCAAATTTGCTTAATTTGATAATTATTCTTAATAATTCAGATTTATTAACAATTTAATTGTAAATAATCCTCACTGTTCGTCAAGAACTTTCCGATTATAATATATATTGAAACGACTTGAGTTTTTCCGATGTTAAGCCTCTAGCTTCTAGCTATTAGCTTGATAAATTTGATTCGTGCGTTATCGCAAGAAATAGGGATAACCAAGCTAGCGGCTAGCAGCCAGGAGCTAATAGCTTTTCGGGAAATTTCAAGTAGAACAAGTATACAGGGGAAATTTTGTTTAAAGATAAGTTTCCTATCATGAACTGCACAGATTATGGCGTCAAAACCCCAAACGACTTCTAACGACAACCCGTTTCTGCCGACGACCGCTCAGGAAATGCGTCAGCGCGGCTGGGACTATGTGGATCTGGTTTTTGTAACAGGAGACGCGTACGTCGATCACCCGTCTTTTGCCGCGGCGATATTGGGGCGATGGCTTTCCAAACACGGGTATCGGGTTGCGATTCTCGATCAGCCGGACTGGCATAGCTGTCAGCCGTGGCGGGAGTTTGGGCGACCGCGTTTGGCTTTTGGGATTTCCGCCGGCGCGATGGACTCGATGGTCAACAAGTACACGCCGTTTAGACGTCTCCGTTCGGCAGACGCGTATTCTCCCAACGGGGAGCTGGGGCGGCGTCCCGACAGAGCGGTCAACGTGTATTCTCAGCGCGCTAGAGAAGCGTATCCTGGCTGTACGGTTCTCATTGGGGGAATAGAGGCGTCCCTGCGTCGGCTGGCGCATTACGACCATTACAGCGACAAGCTGCGTCGGTCGGTTCTTCTCGATTCCAAGGCGGATTTGCTCATGTACGGCATGGGCGAGCTGACGTTTCTGGAAGTCATGCGGCGTCTGGAAGAGCATGTATACGACGAGTCCGGCGACTTGTCCTGGCTTCACGACATTCCCGGGACGGCGTACCGCGGCGGAATGAAAACGCTCTCGGTCAAGGGAGCCCGGGGCGCCGACTATTTCGCCCCCGATCTGTCGGACTACAGCATTTTCCGGCGGATCATCCGATAAACCGTTACCGCAAGCCGAAAAAAGGAGAACGATATGAAAAAAGCACGTATGGTTTTCGCACTGTTTTCAGCGGTCCTGTTCTGCCTCGCGCTCGCTTCCTGCAACCTCGGTACAACCGGAACCGAAACGACCGCCGCCCCGCACGAACACGTCTGGGACGCGGGAACGGTCATCGTGACGGGAAGTTGCGATCCCGCGACCAAAGAAGAGACCAAGGGACAGATCCGCTACACCTGTACGGTCTGCGGGGAAACCAGGATCGAGGAAACCGACGGTCATACCTGGGAAAAAGACAGGGTGCTCGATGGGGCGACCTGTATCAAGACCGGGCAGATGCTCTATTCCTGCACGGCTTGTAAAGCAAGAAAAACCGAGGTGATCCCGATCAATCCCGACGCGCACACGTTGGAAAGCATCGACGTCCGGATCGTTACGCCGCCGACCGCGTCAGCCGCCGGCGTATCGGAGCGCGTCTGTACCCTCTGCGGGAAAGCCACGAACTACCCGGTCTCCTACGCCGAGTATTCCGCCGCCGTCACTGCCGCCAGAAACAAGGCAGCGGCGTTTGAGACGTCGGCGTTCGGCTCGGGTACCGTCCGGACCGATCTCGGCGGCTCGTACGCCGCCACTCCGGTCAGCCCGACGGCGGGACAGCATCCGCGCGTCCTGTTCAACGCGGGGAATATAGACGGGATCAAAACGGAACTCTACGCTCTCCGCAGCCGCGCCGCCTCGTCCCTGTTCCGCCAGATCGCGGTCAAGGGGACCGACGGCAAACTGTCCAATCAGAGCAAGAACTTTTCCGACGAGGTGATGAACAAGATCCAGGCGATGGCGCTCGACTACGCCCTGACGGGGAACAAGATCTCGGGTTACGGGGCGATCTGCGCGATCAAGAATGCCCTCACCACGTTGAACTACGACGGGATGAGCGACGTCTGCCGCTATTACGGTTACACCATGTATATCGCGGCGTGCGTCTACGACTGGTGCCACGACCTGTTGACCGAAACCGACAAAACGCAGATTATCCTCGGCGTGCAGACCAAATGCTGCAGCGGGATGGAGGTCGGTTTCCCCCCGACGGGGCAGTCTGCGATCTGCGGACACGGCTGCGAATTCCAGATCATGCGCGATTACCTGTCCTTTGCCATCGCGATCTACGACGAATATCCCGGCTGGTGGAATATGATCGCCGGACGCTACTATTCCGAGTTCGTTCCGATCCGCGAGGTCTTTTACGAGGCGGGGATGGCGCCGCAGGGCGTCTCGCTCTACGTGCAGACGCGCTACGGCGCGGACATCTACTCGGCGTGGCTGATCTGGGCGGCGACGGGTACGATCCCCTACGACGAGGAGGATATGAAACAGGTCGCCCGCACGATCTTCTCCCACGAACTTCCGGGGACTTATAACGGACGGTTCTACGTCGGTTTCAACACCGGCGACGATCACGTTCCGGACGGCAGTTTCATCGATTATTCGCACATCGCGCTGATCTCGTCCCACCTGTTCGGCGACGCGACCATGCGTGCAGAACTTGAGTATTACAAGAGCAACTATACGACCTTCGCAAACGAAAGCGTGATCGCCGACGCGGGCGTCAGTGAGTACCTGATCTGCTCCTCGTCGGGACTGAAGGCGGCGTCCGACCGCCACGCGGATCTGTCTCTGATCCTCTATAACGGCGGCTGGCTCGGGCAGACCATCGCCCGGAACAGTTGGAAGAACGACCAGGCGGCGGTCTTAATGAAGGTCGGCGTCAAAACGACGGGGAACCACGACCACCTTGACTGCGGTCAGTTCCAGATCTTTTACAAAGCAATTCTCGCGGGCGATACCGGCGCCTACGCCAAGTACGGGGAAGACCATCACTACTACTACCACCAGGCGACCATCGCGCACAACAGTCTCCTGATCTACAATCCATCGTACGCGACGGACACCTCCACCTACAAGGGGTACTACACCGGCGGGCAGACGTTCCGGAAACTCGGGGAGATCTCGTCCTCCAACTATGAAGCGTGGAAGACCGGGACAAAATACGTCACGGCCACCGTTACGGGACACGAAGAGGGCTACGCCGACGCGGCGAAAACCAAGCCGACCTACGCCTATCTGGCGGGCGACCTTACCCCGGCGTACAATTCCTCGACGGTTTCCGAGGTCGGGCGGCGGATGCTTGCCGTCTACGACACGGGCAACCCCGACGTGCCGATGTTCTTCTTCGTCTTCGACACCATCACCGCGCAGAACGCGTCCTTTAAAAAGACGTTTCTGCTCCATACCGCGACCGAACCGACGATCAACGGCAAGACCGTGACCGAGGTCAACGGCGGCGGCAAACTGGTGCTCCAAAACGTGATCGGCAACAACGTCACGATCACCAAGATCGGCGGTACAGGCAAGAACTACTGGGTGAACAAGAACGGCGCGGATAAGTATGTTCAGTTGAACAACGGCGCAGACCGCGACGACGAGTACTGGGGACGCGTCGAGATCTCACCCGCGACCGGCAATAAGACCGACGTGCTTCTGAACGTCATGTACGTTTGCGATTCGTCCAAGAGCCCGAACCTCACGGCGCAGGCGATCACGACCGACGACGTCTGCGGCGCCGTCATCGGGAATACCGCGGCGATTTTCGTCACGTCCTCGACGCGCCGCGAGACCGGCTTCTCCTTCACCGCTCCCGGCTCGGGGAACGTAAACTACTATATTTCGGGCGTGAAAAACGGAAGTTGGACCGTCACGGTCGACGGGCAGAGCCGGAAACTGACCGCGCTAAAGGACGGAGGGTTCCTGACCTTTACGGCGCCCGCCGGGTGCGTCGTGACGCTGACCAAGAACTGACGGAGAAAAATCTTCCGGACGGGGGAGACCATGCTGCGTTTGTTTGCAAAAAAACGGCTGGAAACCGATCTGAAAAAGAAGATCGCCGCCTTCACCGCCTCCGACTTCGGGGGCGGGACGGTGACGAACGACCTTGCGGCGGCGGCGGGGAGGAACTATCCCGCCCCGCCCCTCGCGCCGAAAGCGGGGCAGCACCCGCGCGTTCTCTTTAACGCGGGGGATCTTGCCGGCATCCGCAAGGCGATAAACGACCCCAAAAACGCCGTCGCGGTCGCGCTCTTCCGTGACGCCGTCGAGAAACCGACCGACGGCGATTTCGGCGTCGCCGAAAAGAGAAATGACAAGTTCTACAACTTCAAGGAACTGGTCTTAAAGGATATCCTGTCGCTCGCGCTCGACTACGCCGCAAACGGCGATCGGCTCTCGGGCTATCGCGCGATCTATGCGCTGAAGAACGCCCTGAAAACCATGGATTTCCGCGATATCGGGGGCGACCAGTGCCGCCAGTTCGGCTTTGTGATGTTCACAGCCGCCTGCGTTTACGACTGGTGCTACGACCTTTTGACCGAGACCGACAAGACGCAGATCGTCGCGGGGGTGCAGCACAAGGTCTGCGAGGGCGAAAACGAGCGCGGCGCGAAGATGGAGGTCGGGTTCCCCCCCTCTGGGCAGGGCGCGATCTCGGGGCACGGCACAGAACTGCAGATCCTGCGCGACTACCTTTCCTTTGCCATCGCGATCGCGGACGAATACCCCGGTTGGTGGGACTTTGTCGGCGGGCGGTTCTATTCCGAATACGTCCCGGTCCGGCGCGAGTTCTACCGCGCGGGGCTCTACCCGCAGGGCACGTCGCTCTATATCCAGATCCGCTATTCCGCCGACCTGTTCGCCGCGCTGCTCGTCAAGGCGGCGTTCGGCGTGATCCCCTACGACGAAAACGATATGAAGCGCGTCGCGCGCTCGGTCTACGGCTACGAACTGCCCGCCGGGTGGGCGTTCGCGTCGGGGGACGATCACACCACCGACAAACGCTTCATCAACCTGGGACTGATCTCGCTGCTCTCGTCGCACCTCTTCCGCGACGAGACCGTGCGGGCGCAACTCGAGTATTTCAAATCGAACTTTACCGATTTCGGCGATTACTTCACCTCGGGCGGGAGCGTCGCGCTCTACCTGATCTGTAGTTCGTCCGGCGTGACGGCGGCGCCCGACCGCCACGAAGACCTGCCGCTGCTCCAATTCAACGGCGGTTGGCTCGGGCAGATCATCGCCCGCAACGGCTGGGACGAAAAGCAGGCGGCGGTGCTGATGAAGATCGGCGTGCGTTCCGCCGCCAACCACGAGCACAACGACGCGGGACAGTTCCAGATCTTCTACCGCTCGATGCTCGCGGGCGACACCGGTTCCTACGATAAATACGGCGATCCGCACCACTACTGGTATCACCAGGCGACGGTCGCGCACAACAGTCTTCTGATCTACAACCCCGCGCTGTCCGGCACCGACCGCGGGTACTACAGCGGCGGGCAGACCCACAAATGGGAGACGCACGATTTCTCGGTCTGGCAAAACGACCGGGAACACAAAACGGGGACCGTGACCGGAATGCAGACCGGCTACGCCGACGCGGCGCAAACCAAGCCGACCTACGCGTATCTGGCGGGCGATATCACCCCCGCCTACGACGAGGCGACCGTCTCGGAGGTCACGCGCCGTTTCCTGACCGTCTTCGATACGGGCAACCCCGACGTGCCGATGCTCTTTTTCGTCTTCGACCGGATCACGGCGACCGATCCGACTTTCAAGAAGACCTTCCTGCTCCATACCAAGACCGAACCGACGGTCGAGGGCAATACCGTGACCGAGATCAGCGGAGAGGGAAAACTCGTCCTGCAAACTCTGTTCGGCGGCGACCGGATCGAAAAGATCGGCGGAGAGGGCAGAAACTACGTCGTCAACGGAGAGCAACTTGCACCCTGCAAAAACGGCGACGACGGCTTCTGGGGGCGGGTTGAAATTTCCCCGGAAACAGGGAAGAAAACCGACGATCTCCTGAACGTCTTCTTCGTCACCGACGCCGATAAGACTCCGGATCTCCCTGCGACCGCCGTCGAAACCGACGTCGCGGCGGGCGCCGTGATCGGGGACGTCGCCGCGCTCTTCGTCACCGACGCCAAGCGCCAAAAGACCGCTTTCACCTTCCCCCTGCCCGCCGCCGCACGCCCGCTCACCTGCTACGTCTCGGGCGTCGCCGCCGGCACCTGGACGGTCAGCGCCACGCCGTCGTCCGCCGCGCCGTCCGATACCCCGACCTCCTCACAACCCGCCGCTAAACCGTCCGCTGCGACGATCACTGCCGTAGCGACCGAAGCCGGCGGCCTCCTGACCTTCACCACCCCGGCAAGCGAAACCGTTACCCTTACGCCCGCAGAGAATACGTGATAGTGGTTTGATTTCAGCAATTTGTGACCCCGACCAAACAATGACGGCGGGCGTGCCGATGCACGCCCGCCGCTTCTTTTTATGTTTAACGCTGTTGTGCTTTTTGGGCAAGGGAAATTACTCCATATCTTTCAAACAGTAAAAACGGGTGTTTAGCAGTTCATCTCGCTTTTCTGATGTCAGAGGTCCGTTCCTGCTTTTCTTATCCGCGCTTGTTCTTATGTCGTCTTCAAAGACGGTAATTAAGTCAATGGTTTGGACCGTTCTGACGTATTCGGTCAGTTCTTCTAGAAACCCCTCATCGTTTTTATGTGCTTTGATTTTTTCATTCAGTAACGCAAGGACTTTCTTGTTTGATGGATTGTGGTCGAAGTGAAAGAATTTACCCACATTCACGCGATTCTCGGCACCTTTTGCGTTGTGGTAAAACATACGGGGGTGCTTTTTGTAAACTTGCTTGGAAACATATACGGTATTATTCTTCAAACATACCCATTCGTCGGCTTTTTCCCCGAGTTTTTCCCGCAACAGATTGTATGCATTCTCGCTGATCCGATACGGGACAAAACAGCCGTTCAGATGCGTCCACGTCGAGCAAAGAGTGGAGTTTCCGCCTCCGCCGGAAAGCAGTTTGGTTATGAATCCCTCGTCTTGGTAGTCAACCGAGAAGATCTGATAGAAAAGCGTCGCGGTGTCTCGGATCCACTTCCCATGATTGTTTGTATTATTCGGTTCGCTCATGATTTGCTCTCCTTTATGTAAATCCATTTACCCCACCTCGAAAAAGTGATTGGCGTGGACGGCGGTAAAAATGGTTCCGTCCAACTGTAAACCCAGAACTGACAGGATCCTTTGGTTGATGTTTTCCCGATATTCCGCCGGGACTTTGATGTTTTCCTGCGGCGCCCCGGCGTTCATTTTGGTTGTGGTATAGTTGTTTTCTTCGTTCATCAATCTTTCTGCCGTTGCGGTAAAAAACTGTTTGTCGTCGTCGGTCAGAAGGTTGAACGGCAAAGGCATACTTTGAAGCAATTTTAGGGGATACGTGATTCCGCCGTCGTAGATTCTCCACCACCAATAAGTGAAACTGGAATAGATGAAGCAGTACAAGAAGCGGAACTCCTCTTCACTCGTTACGTTGATCGAAAGAGCCCCCGTCCGATTCAGTTTCCGGGCGCTTGCTGCGGTGTAGTACCGACACGTGTTAGGCATATAGATCTGGTAGGGCGTTTCCTCGTTGGAAATGAAGTCGTTGACGGTATAGGTGGAACGATGGATCCACGTATCAAACACGTCATTCAAATCTTTGCCGACCTTTTCAAACATGGTTTTTTGATCGGAAACCACCTGATAGGCGTCGGGGAGCGTTTCTTCAAGGATTTGCCGGCAAAGAAGATTGCTTCTCTCTTCGTTTTTGAAGCGGATCAGGGGAGAGATCCGGAATCCGTGTTCGACCGTCGACCGACGGAAAACGGTAATCGCCGCTCGGACGGAGTTCGCGGTGTTCGTGTTGAACACGCCGTGCTTCTTTCCGTAAAAAATGTTCCCCGGGATGTTATCGAAGGAGACGATAAACCCATTTCCCCCGGCACACATTTCTTTTCGGAGGGAATAGAAGCGCGATCCGGAAACAAAACTGAAAGGCGTGATAATGACGACGGAAACCGCCTGCCGGAATATCTTTTCCATAAAAGCGGAATAGAACTCTTTGGAGTCCGCAAGAACGTCAGTAGGTTCCCAGCAGTCCGGGATTTGGTCTAAGCGAGAATACGGCGGATTGGAGATCACTTTGCAGTTTCGGGGCAACTCGACCGAGCGATCCAAAAAGTCGGCGCACACAACGTGGATAGCGTCCGCAATATCCGCACCGTACTTGGCGGCAATCGTCGTTCTGCAAATCTGCAACGCCACGCCGTCAGAGTCATAGAGATAGAGGTTCCCGGAGGCGATAAGATCGCGCGCCCGATCGTATCCGATCAGGTCGAGGTAGGCGAGGATCAGTTTCCCGGTCCCGCACGCGACGTCGCAGACGGCGGTTCCATCGCATTTTCCCAACCATTCGATGGTTACTTTCCAGAAAAGGCGGTACCAGATCCGGCATATCGGAAACGAATCGGCAAATGACGTCCCAGGTTTTAGAAAGACCGAGCGAATGGACGTCTTCCAGATAATCGTTCTTTTCGTAATGGCGCAAACGGTCGATCGTATCCCGAGACAGTGGCGTTGGCTTTTTGCCTCGTTCTTTTCCGTGGGTGTCGGCCTTTGAATTCGTCCGTCCCGCAAATCGCGTTGTTTCGATCCCGTGTTCTTGCAACAGTTGACGCACCCGAACCTTGACGATCTTGGTCGGCTCGGCATGACCGTTTTCCCACCGGGAAACGGAGGGATACGAAACGTTCAGAAGATCTGCCAACTTATGTTGTGAGATATTCAGTTTTGCTCTCAGTTCGACCAACGCTTCGGGATAATTGCAATCCACGATTCAAACCTCCGATCGGCATTTCACTCTATATCACATTGTATCACATTTGAAAGCGAATGTCGACAGTTTGGAACGCTTTTTTTCATTTTTTCTTGCCTTCTGCGGCGAAGGGGGATAGATCACCCCCCGCGGAAAAAACTGCGGGAGGCGAAAAACGGCGCGTTTTGTTTACCTCAGATCCTTCTCCATTCGGCTACACCGAAACGTATCGCCTTGGATCGGGGTGGGATCGGTGACCGTGAAGCCGAGTTTTTGATAGAAGCCGACTGCGGTCTCGCGGCTGTTGACCACGATATGCGAAAAGCCGAGATCACGGATCCACGCTTCTGCTTCGTTCACCACGCGCCGCCCGAGTTCTTTCCCGCGGTACTCCGGTAGCACGACAATTCGTCCGATCAAAGCGGACATCGCGTCGATCGGATTGATCCGACAGGTTGCAACGGGGAATTCCTCGTCGGTCAGGACGATATACTTCGTCTCCGGCGCGTCCTTGTCGTCAAACTCCCGCCGTAGCGTGATCCCGTGCTGCTTCGCCATCCTCGACGACGATGGGGTTGCCGCTTGCGTCTTTCACCGGATTGCCGTTTCCGTCAAAATCGGGCTTGTTTCCCTCGGTTCGGGATCATCATAAAAGAACCCGTCGTTCCGTATTTCTTGTTTTGCCGCTTCAGTTCGCGGCGGCGCGGCTGATCGCGGTCGTGACGGTCGCGCCGTCCGCGCCGGGGGTCAGGTTCACCATCGCAAACGCTGCGCCGTCGTGTTTGTAGACCTCGGCGGTCAGGGTTTTCCCGCCGTCGGTATACTGTACGTTCTTCCACGTGTCGGGAACGCGCACCTCTACCGTCAGGGGATAGTTGAAGATCTCTTCGTCGAGGGTCTTGCCGTCCTCGGTCGTCCGGTCGATCTTCATATCGACGAGGACGGCGCCGTTCTCGTATCGCGCCGAGACGGTCGTGTTCTGCCGCTCGCGAATGTATTTGGTCGCGTCTCCGAAGGTCGCCGCCCAGAGTTCGCCGGATTGGATGTAAGTCGAAGCGTAGGCGAGGAAACTGTCCAGATCATCACTCGTAACGTCACCGGTGCTTGTCAGACCTTCGACGCCGCGAACCAACATGATCATCCATTTGCCGCCCCGGACGGCTTCGTCCAGCCAACTTTTGCCCCTCGCCAGTTTTTCGTTCGGGTCTTCGATCGATTTGAACGACCGCGTATAGAGGTTATACCATCCGCCGGGTTCGGCGTCGAACGTGGGATCGAGCGACTGGAAGCCGCGTTGACCTTGCCGGATGGCGAAGTAGGTCGCGTTTGCGACCGCCTGCGCGCCGCCGTCCTCGACGACGATCGGGTTTCCGTTTGCGTCTCTCACGAGATTGCCGTTTCCGTCGGACTTGAAACTGTAGGTGGAGAGGGTGTTGTTCGAGGGCGCGAAGCAGAGGACCGCGTGACCCGGGAACGCCTTTTCGATCGCGGCTTTCGACTGCACGAGTTCAACGTCGTAGTTTTCCCGGATGTTGTTGAGTTTGCTTCCCTCGTATGACTCCCAGCGTTCGCTCGGCAGGACCAGATCGTGCGTCATACTGTGACACTCGGGTTCGAGCGTCCCGTCCGCGAAGATCGCCGCCCACGCGCTCGCGTTTCCGTCAAAATCGGGCTTGTTTCCCCCCCAGTTCGGGATCATCATAAAAGAACCCGTCGTTCCGTATTTCTTGTTTTGGGTATTGACCCATTTCGCTATACTGAGAACCCCGAAATCGTAGGTCATCGTCAGGACTCCCTTCGCGCCGTCTTTGGCGGGAGTAAGCGAGGCGACGTAGCGCGGTTCGTAGGTGTAGATCGGTACGTAACTCATTTTCTTGCTTCCGTTCTCCGTATTTTCAGCGGTCGGGGCAGTCAGTTCATTGTTCCACTGCTTGAAAGTGCCGATTTTGTATTGTTGCGTATCGGTCTCGTACCCCTTCGGCGGCGTCGGGATCTCGCCCTCGTGCGTCGGAACGGTGAAGACGCCGGACGGCAGAACGAACAGGACCTCGTAGACCGTCAGCCCGTACTCGCCGACCGTCGCCGTGTAGGTGGCGTCGCACTCCGCGGGCACGATCTCTTT
>CACYZS010000025.1 GCA_902778985.1 uncultured Ruminococcus sp. | reverse complement strand
GGATGTTCCGCGTTAACCGAAACGGCGATTCCCGCAAGCGTTACGTCCATCGGGTACTGTGCGTTCTACAACTGCAATTCCTTGACTGCGATCACGTTCGCGTCGAGCGGAAACTGGACCGTCCGCTACGACGATGAATTGATCAGTGTGTATCCGGAGTTCTCTGACGAAGGAATCACCGTTTCGACCGACGGTACACCCGCCGAAAACGCGGAAAAACTGACGCAAACCTACACCTTCCGTGTCTGGGAAAAGAACTGAACCGGGAAACGTCCTAAAGATCAAATCGAACAGATTACAGAACAGGCGACCGCAGTTATGTCGGTCGCCTTTCTTGCGGGAAAATCAACTTTTTGCGTCCCGCGCGCCCGCGCGGGACTTGACAGAGGGGATAAAGAGGTATATAATAGACTGAAATAACGGCTTGCCCGTACACGGAGATAAAAGATGGCAAACGACACGAAATTCGTAGAACAGATCACCCCGATGGAGGAAGATTTCGGGCAGTGGTATACCGACGTCGTGAAAAAGGCGGAGTTGGTCGACTATTCCGGCGTGAAGGGGTGCATGGTCATTCGCCCCTACGGTTACGCGATCTGGGAGAACATCCAGCACGACCTCGACGCGCGTTTTAAGGCGCTCGGACACGAGAACGTCTATATGCCGATGTTCATTCCCGAATCGCTTCTCCAGAAGGAGAAGGATCACGTCGCCGGGTTTGCGCCCGAGTGCGCGTGGGTGACGGTCGGCGGACAGAACCAACTGTCCGAACGGCTCTGCGTCCGCCCGACGTCCGAGACGCTCTTCTGCGAGCATTATAAAAACATCATCCAGTCCTACCGCGACCTGCCGAAACTGTATAACCAGTGGGCGAACGTCGTCCGGTGGGAGAAGACCACGCGTCCTTTCCTGCGCACCTCGGAATTCCTCTGGCAGGAAGGGCACACCATGCACGAGACCGAACAAGAGGCGCGTGAAGAGACGCTCCGGATGCTGAAGGTCTACGAGGACTTCTACGCCGAGGCGCTCGCGATCCCCGCCTACACCGGGCGCAAGACCGAGAAGTAAAAGTTCGCCGGCGCCGAGGAGACCTACACCATTGAACCCATGATGCACAACGGCGTCGCGCTGCAGGGCGGCACCAGCCACTATTTCGGCACGGGCTTCTGCGAAGCCTTCGGGATCACCTTCACCGCCCGCGACAACACGCAGCAGTACCCGCACCAGACGTCCTGGGGCGTGTCCACCCGCTCGATCGGCGCGATCATTATGACGCACGGCGACAACAGCGGACTGATCCTGCCGCCCCGCGTCGCCCCGATCCAGGTCGTGATCGTCCCGGTCGCGCAGCACAAACCCGGCGTGCTTGAGAAAGCCGAAGAGATCCGCGCCAAACTCGCGGCAAAGAATATCCGCGTCAAACTCGACGCCAGCGACAATTCGACGGGTTGGAAGTTCTCGGAGTACGAGATGAAGGGCGTGCCGGTCCGTCTCGAGATCGGTCCCCGCGACATCGAGAACAACTCCTGCGTCCTGGTCAGCCGCGTCACCCGCGAAAAGTCCTTCGTCTCGCTCGACGGGATCGAAGACGCGGTCGAAAAGATGCTGCAGCAGGTCCACGACGAACTCTATCAGCGGGCGCTGCAGAACCGCACCGAAAAGACCTACGACGCGCGCTCCTACGACGAGTTCCTCGACATCGCCGCCAACAAACCCGGCTACATCCGCGCCATGTGGTGCGGCGACTCCGCCTGCGAAGACAAGATCAAGGACGAGACCGGCGGCGTCAAGTCGCGGTGCATCCCCTTCATCGAAGATCACCTGTCCGACGTGTGCGTTTGCTGCGGCAAACCGGCGAAGCACCTCGTTATCTGGGGCAGACAGTATTGATCGACGGCACGCGGACGCCCCGGACCGGAAAAGAAAGGATTCAGAACGAAGTTCGTCGGTACTTTTCACTTCATTTGATAATCCCGCAAGCAACCTGCGGTTACAGAAGAAAACCGCCCCACGGGGCGGTTTTCTTCTTTTTTTGCATTTGTGTTTTCCGGTCTGTGCCGAATGCGCTTTTATCCCCTCTGCCACGATTTGCGGCTGAACAGGACGATGATCGGGAAGATCTCCAGACGTCCCGCCAACATATCCATAATCAGCACGCACTTCGAGAGGATCCCGAACTGCGAGAAGTTGGACGACGGTCCGATCTTGCCAAGACCCGGTCCGATGTTGTTGAAGCAGGAGAGGACGGCGGTCGAGTTCTCGGTGAAGCCGAAGGGACTGCCGAGCAGGAAACTGTCGAACGAGACGAGGAAGAAACTTGCCACCATCAGAAGGATGTAGGCGGCGAAGTAGGCGTTGGTGTTGGCGAGGATCTTTTCGGGGACGGGTTTGCCCGAAAGCCGCACGGTCTTGACCTTCTGCGGGTGCATCACTTCGCCGACGTTGCGCTTCATGATCTTGAAGAGCATGATGACGCGCGAGCATTTGAGCCCGCCGCCGGTGCTTCCGGCGCAGGCGCCCACCGCCATCAAAATCACCAGAATCGCCTGCGAGAAGGCGGGCCAATCGTTTTCAAAGTTGGCTGTTGAAAAGCCCGTCGTGGTGATGATCG
This sequence comes from uncultured Ruminococcus sp., assembly GCA_902778985.1. Lineage (GTDB taxonomy): Bacteria > Bacillota > Clostridia > Oscillospirales > CAG-272 > UBA1740. The sequence goes on along the minus strand of CACYZS010000025.1, from coordinate 11,657 downwards.
ACACGACCTGGAAGAAGGCGTGACGGATCGAATCGCCGATGCCGTAGACGTTGTTGCGGAGCAGGTTCCAGATGATCAGCCCCGCGCTGCCGAACACGGTCAGAACGTAGAAGCGGAGTTCCTCGTCACGGAAGACCGAGCGCACGCGCTTGAGCAGGATCAGGTAGTACATCGAGAAGTTGATGCCGAAGAGGAACATGAAGACGGTGCAGACGATCTGGATATAGGGGCTGAAATCCATGATGCTGGTGTCTTTCGTCCCGAAACCCCCGGTGCCGGCGGTGCCGAACGCGGTACAGACCGAGTCGAAGGGGGACATCCCCCCGCAAAGCAGGAAGATGAAGTTCAGGATGGTCAGCGCGATATAGGTCAGGTAAAGCACCGTCGCGGTCTGGCGCATTTTTGGCACCAGTTTACCGACCGAAGGGCCGGAACTCTCGGCGCGGAGAATGTGGAGCGTGTAGCCCTCGTTGCGTCCGCTGACCGGGACCAGAGCGAGCAGAAAGACCAGAACGCCCATACCGCCCAACCAGTGGCTGAAACTACGCCAGTAGAGGATCCCTTTCGGGAGCGACGACGGACTGGGCACGATGGTCGAACCGGTGGTGGTAAAGCCCGACACCGTCTCGAAGAGCGCGTCGATGAAGTGCGGGATCGCGCCCGAAACGACGAACGGGATACAGCCGAAGAGGCAAAGAGCGATCCAACTGACGCCGACGCAGACCATACCCTCGCGGGCGTAAAAGTCGGTCCCGGCGCCGCGGGTAAGCAGGTAGAGGAGCGCCGAAGCGACGCCCGCCGCCGCCATCGCGACGAGGAACCCGATCACCGGGCGGCTCTCGCGGCAGAAGAGCGAGATCAGCAGGGCGGGGATCATGGACGCGGTCTCGATCGCCAAGATCATCGAGATGAAACGTCCGAGCATCTTATAGTTCATACGCGCCCTCCGTCACTCGAAAATGTCGTTGAACCGAAGAAGCACGGTGTCGCCGCTGACCACGATCACGACGGTATCGCCCGCGCGGAAGGTCGTGTTACCGCCGGGGATAATGACCTCGCTGCCGCGCAGGATCCCGGCGATCAGGACGTTCTGTTTCAGGGACAGGTTCTTCAGCGGGACGTCGGTGTTCGCTGCGGAGCCGTCAAGGTGGAACTCGATCGCTTCCGCCTGCCCGTCCGCGATGTGGTGGACGGCGACGGCGGCGCCGGTCTGGTTCTGCATGGCGCGGACGTAGCGGACGATGTTGTTACAACTCAGTTTGCGGGGCGAAACGATACTGCCGACCGGAAGGTTCTCGATCATGCTGGTATCTTCCATACGCCCGAGTTTGGTGATGGTCTGCGGGATCCCGCGCCGGTTGGCGTAGAGCGAAACCAGAACGTTCAACTCGTCAAGCCCGGTAAGCGACACGACCGCGTCGGTATCGGCGATCCCCTCGCTGTCGAGCAGCGTCTGACGCGACGCGTCGCCGAGAATGACGTCGGCGCCCGGCAATACTTCCGAGAGGTGGCGCGCCTGGGCGGGATCGCGCTCGACGATCGAGACCGAGACGTGACGGGCAAGCAGCATCTCCGCCAGATAGTAACTGACGGTCCCGCCGCCGACCAGCATCACGCGCTTGACTTTGTGCGTCACGATCCCGAGGTTGCGGAGCAGCGTGGACAGGTCGTCCGAGGAAGCGGTAACGAAGATCCGGTCGCCCTCTTTCAGAGTAAACTGCCCGCTGTTCGGCGTGTAGGTCACGCCCTCGCGCAAAACCGCGCAGATCAGCGCGCGGCAGTTGATCAGTCCGGGCAGATTGGACAGAGGCTGATCGCACAGTTTGCTCTGCCCGTCGATTTTGAGTTCGACGATCTCGAGCCGTCCGTGCGCGAAGGTATCGCGCTTCAGAAAGCCCGGAAATTTCAGAAGACGGTCGATCTCGACGGCGGTCTGCCGTTCGGGATTGAAGGTCATGGAAAGTCCGAACCGGTCCCGCATCTCGTAGACCTGCCCCATGTATTCGGGGTTGTGGATGCGGGCGATGGTATGCAGTTTTCCGTTCATGGAGTGAGCGGTCAGGCAGGTCAGCAGGTTGAGTTCGTCGGAACCCGTCGAGGCGATGAGCAGATCGGCGGATCCGACGCCCGCATCGCGCAGCGTCTCCATCGAGGCGCAGTTGCCCTGCAGCGTCATCACGTCGTACTTGCCCGCCGTCGCTTCCAGAATCGCGGCGTCACGGTCGATCAGAATCAGATCGTGTCCCTCGTCCGCCAGTTCCTTGGTCAGCGTCTCGCCTACTTTGCCGTTACCGGCAACCAGGATTTTCATTACGTCAGTTCTCCCTAACAGAAAAGAAATATTCTTTCATTGTAGCATTATAGCACGCGTGCGCGAAAAAGTCAAGTTGGAAGCCCCGGGGAAAGGGAAACGAAAAAGAGCGGAACGGGCAAATCGCCCGTCCCGTCTTCCCTTTTTCAGGTTCAGTCGCCGGAAACTCTTTTCTCGCTGTGCGCCCGCATCTTGTCGGAATACATACTCCGGTCGGCGGTGAGGAACATATCGCGGAAGTTGGTGTCCCCGATCTCCTCGGCAAACGCGAGCCCGACGGCAACGCTGATGTTCATTTCCTTCTGCCGCTCGTTGAACCACGCGAGCCGACGTTCCATCTCGGCGCGGGTGACGCGCTTGACGATCGCGGCGAACTCGTCGCCCCCGATGCGGAAGCAGTTGCTTTCGCCCGGCACGCCGAAACACTCGCCGATGCACTCCGCCGCGTTGCGGATCAGTTCGTCGCCGGCAAGGTGTCCCTTCTTGTCGTTGATCTCTTTCAGTCGGTTGACGTCGAAAACCAGGAAGGCGAGCGAGTAGCCGCTCTTGCCCGATTCGTAGAAGTACTGCTCGAAGCGGTAGCGGTTGGGCAGGTTGGTCAGTTGGTCGGTCTCCGCCGCGAAACGCAGAACCGTTTCCAGCGATTCGCGCCGCCGGAGCAGGGCGTTATAGGAGTCGGCGAGCCGACGGACCTCGTAAAGCCCGGTCTTCTCGTCGAGCGCGCGGTCGGCGGCGATCCCGCGGACGAACCGGTCGAGCGGAGAAATCAGTTTGAAAAAGATGACGAGGAAACTCGAGATCAGGAGCACCGAGAAAGCGACGGTCGTACCGAGAAGCGCGATCCGCATCGCACGGATGTTCTTCGTGCTCCGCTCGATCTTCTTTCCGGCTTCGTCCCGGAGCGCCTCGACGCAGTTGGTGACGTTGTTCGAGACCGTTCCCATCCGCTCGGTGTACGCCGTAGCGTTCAGGAGCGCCTCTGCCTGCTCGACCTTTTCGTCGGCGGTCATCGCCTCTTCCTGTTCGGTCAGAGGCGGCAGCGCGAACCCGGTGAGCGCCGGATCCGACGAGGGATGGGCGGAGAGCATCAGGGCGATCGCGTGCATCTGGATCTCGTACATCCCCTGCGCCGCCTCTTCCGCCTGCCGGATATGGCGTTTCGCCTCGGTCCCGACGTCGGCGTAGCCGTCGAAGTGCTCCGCGATGGTCGCGGCGCGACGTTCGGGGTGATTGCGGATCTCGGATACGTACCCCATCAGGGGTCCGACGTTCTCCTTATTCTGTTGGTTAACGTAGGTCGTCGAGGTTCCGTTCAGAACGCTTGCGCCCGAGACCAGCGCGGACGCCTCGGACTCGTACGCACTGTAAGCGTTGATGATCCGCGACAGTTTCGCGTTGCCGGTATTGGCGGCGACGACGAGAACGATGATCGCGACCTGCAGGATCACGATCACGAATGCGAGCGGAAGAGCGACGCCCTTGGCGGACATACCGCCGAGGCGCCTCCGTCTCCCGGTAGCCAAACGGTTCATAAGCGATTTTTCCTTTGTACGGTTTTTTGGTATTTACGGAAATACGACAGGGGGCGGTTGCGATTTTCCCTTTATTCTACGGGAACCGCGGGGGAGTAGAGGTATCCTTGGTAACTGTCGCAGCCAATCTCGTGCAGGATCTCGCGCTGTTCGGCGGTCTCGACGAATTCTGCGATGACGGGAAGCGAGAGCGAACGCGAAAGCGTGGTGATCGAGGAGATGATCTCGCGACAGTTCTGGCTGGTGTTCAGCCCGCGGACAAGCGACCCGTCGATCTTGATCACGTCGAAGACGCTGTCTTTCAGATAGTGAAGCGAGGTCTGCCCCATCGAGAAGTCGTCGATCGCGAGCAGCAAGCCCATTCTGCGCAGTTCGTTCAGTTGTTCGCGCGTCCCGTCCCCGAGATCGAGCGCGGTCTGCTCGGTGACTTCCAGACAGACGTTCTTGCCCTTGAAGGGACTCTGCTCGTTCAGTTTTCTGCAGAACTGGATGAAGCGCGGGGTGGCGATGGTCCCGCCGGTCACGTTGATCGAGAGTTTAACGTCCGGACCGAACTTGGCAAGGATCGCGGGACGTTCGGAAAGCGCCTTTTCGATCACCGCCTCCTCGAAGCGGGCGAGAATGTTCGACTCGGTCGCCAGTTTGATGACCAGAGGCGGATAGAGGATCCCGTGGACCGGATGTTTCCAGCGGAGCAGCGCTTCGACGCCGACGCAGCGACCGTCGTAGTGGTACTGCGGCTGATAGTAGAGGGTCATGTGGCGGGAAAGCCCGTCGCGCAGGTCGGCGCAGAGCGATTTCGCCACGTCGCTGTAGACGTTGTCGAGGTCGGTCACGCGCTTGTTCTGCAGATCCTGTTCGTGTTCGCGGAAGAAGTCCATGAACATCGAGAAATGCTCGCGGCTGTTGCGCTCCGACTCACGGTCGAGCAGGCGCACGAACGGATAGTAGATCGCGACGCCGATCAGGACCAGCACCAGTTGCAGAAGCAGTCCGCGGATCCCGCACGCCTTGTAGCCGCCGAGCAGGATCGGCGTCGTCCAGTCGATCGTGTTCGCGATGTGCGGAACGATCCCGGTATAGACGGCGAGGTAGGACACCGAATAGCAGGCGAGCGGCACCGTCAGGAAGGGGATCAGCATGATGGGGTTGAACACGATCGGAAGCCCGAAGACCATCAGTTCGTTGATGTTGAAGACCATCGGGAACGCCGCCGTCAGCCCGAGCCGCCATTGGGCGCGGTTGCGCGAGAAGGCGAGCAGAGCGATGAGCAGACAGATGGTCGTGCCGCAGCCGCCCATCAGGACGAAGCAGTCGAAGAACTCCTTGCTCAGGATCGCGCCGTTTTCCAGTCCGTTCTTGAAGTAGGTGTCCATCACGCCCTCGAGCGCGTCGCTACCGTGCACGCCGAAGAACCAGAGGACCGAAGACACCAGAACGAAGAAGAAGCCCTTGAAGAAGCCGGGGTTCTCCCCGCCGGGGGAGAAGAGCGCGTTCATCGCGCGGATATAGAGCGCGTGGATCGACTCCGCGTGCGAAATATGTAAGATCAGCGTGTTCAGGACGCCGAAGGTCACCGCCACGACCAAGATCGGCAAGAAGGACGCGAGCATCCGGTTGAACTCGCGGTCGGCGCCGGGCGAGAAGAGGTAGGTCCTGCGGCGGCGGAAGAAGCGGTCGGCTTTCAGATAAAGCGCAGACGCCCCGAGACCCGCGACGATGGCGAGCACCATGGACTTGACGCCGAGTTGCACGCTTCCGAAGTCGTCGAGGAACGCCCCGGCGAGCAAAAAGAACGCGAGCAGAGAGGCGAAGACCGCGCCGCCGTTGACGGTGTCGGGATCCGCCTTGACCTTCATGTACGAACGGCTGATCGAGTAGGTCATAAAGACGGACAGGACGCCGAAGGTCGCGCTGTTGACGTAGAGAAAGATCTTGTCGAGCACGCCGCCCGCAAAGGTCTCAATAAAGTGGCGGTAGCCGTCGATCGGCAGGAAACGGAACACCAGCGCGAACGCACCGATGATCAGCACGGGGATCATATTGACAAGTCCCCCGCGCACGGCGCGCACGAACGTCAGTTGTTCGATATTCCGAACGAACGTCGAGATTTTTTGCGGTTTGTTTTGCGATTTTTGCATTTTTGTCGTCCTTCTTAAAAAGACTTTTCCAGTTTAATAAGAATAATATATCACATTATATCAAAAAAGTCAAGAAACGGAACTCGGTTTTTCGGGAAAAAGCAACAAGACGCCGTAAAACGGCGTCTTGTTTTCGGTTTCGTCGGCGCTCCGACGCCCGGTTTACTTTTTGTGGCAGGCGCCGCTCATCGGACAGTGCCCGCAGTTGCACCCGCAAGAGGACTTCCCCGTTTTCCTGCCGTGCAGGATCGCGAGAATGCTCCCCGTCACGACGGCAAGCAGGATCACGACGATCAGAAGCGTCGGCCAGTTGGACGAAAGCCACGAAAGCACGGTGGATCCCCCTTTCAGGTTTTTTACTTGGTCACGCTGACCTTGCGTTCGAGTTTGTCCGCTTCACGGTATTTGCGGAAGAAGAGCATGTAGACGGCGCCCGCGATCAGGGCAAGCGAGATCAAGAGACCGATCACGTGTCCGACCGTAGTCGCGGCGGAGCCCGACGCGAACGAACCGTTGAAGAGCGAACCGATCTGATAAACGCAGAGCGACACGGCGTAGGCGAACCCGCACTGGTATCCGATCGCGAACCAAGTCCACTTCGGGTTGTTCATCTCGCGCTTGATCGCGCCGATCGCGGCGAAGCAGGGCGCGCAGAGCAGGTTGAAGATCAGGAAGGAGTAGGCGGTCACGCCCGAGAACGCTGCGCGCAGAGCCGCGTAGGTGTTGGTCGCGCCGGCGCCGTAGAGAATGCCCATCGTGCCGACGATGTTCTCCTTCGCCACGAGCCCCGTAACCGAGGCGGTCGCCGCCTGCCAGGTACCGAAGCCGAGCGGACGGAACAGGAAGGCGAACGGAATGCCGATCTTGGCGAGCATCGAATACTCGAGTTCATCTTCCGCGAGCATCCGGAAGGAGCCGTCGACCACGCCGAAGAAGGAGAGGAACCAGACGACGATGGTCGAAAGCAGGATGATGGTTCCGGCTTTCTTGATGAACGACCAGCCGCGCTCCCACATGGACCGCAGGACGTTGCCGACGGTCGGGAGATGGTAAGCGGGCAGTTCCATCACGAACGGAGCCGGAATCGCCGCCATGCCGATAAAGTAGGCAGAGGTCGCCACCCAGGCGGAACCGCCGAAGATCGCGCCCGCAATCATCGCGATAAACGGCACCTTCGCGCCGCAGGGGATGAAGGTCGTGGTCATGATGGTCATGCGGCGGTCGCGCTCGTTTTCGATGGTGCGCGACGCCATGATCCCGGGGATGCCGCAGCCCGTACCGATCAGCATCGGGATAAAGGATTTGCCCGACAAACCGAAGCGGCGGAAGATCCGGTCGAGCACGAACGCGATCCGCGCCATATACCCGCACGCCTCGAGGATCGCGAGCAGCAGGAAGAGCACCAGCATCTGCGGTACGAACCCGAGCACGGCGCCCACGCCCGCGACGATACCGTCGAGGATCAGACCGGAGAGCCATTCGGGGGCGTTCGCCGCGTCAAGCCCTTTCCCGATCAGGGCGGGGATACCCGGCACCCACGCGCCGTAGTCGGCGGGATCGGGCTCGTCGAAGCCGGTCTCGGAGAAATAGGCGACCGCGTCTTTATAGGACATCGCGTTGACGTCGTCCCCGGCGTCGTCGGGCACCGCGTCGAAGTAGACGGTGATCTCAATCGGTTCAAGGGTCTCTTCATCCTCGACCTCGACCGTGGCGGTCGCGTCGGCGGGTTCGTCGAGCCGTGCCCGGAGCGCGGCAAGCGCCGCTTCGGGATCGAAATCCTCGGCTTCGGGATCACACTCGACGTCAAACGCCGCCACGGCGTTCATCGCCGCCTCATAATCCCCGGCGGCGTCCTCATACTTCGAGGTGCCGATGCCGAACATATGCCAGCCGTCGCCGAAAAGGCAATCGTTCGTCCAGTCGGTTGCGGCGGCGCCGACCGCGACCATCGAGATCCAGTAGACGAGGAACATCACGAGCGCGAAGATCGGAAGACCGAGCCAGCGGTTGGTCACAACGCGGTCGATCTTATCCGACGTCGTCTGTCCGCCGGTCTTCTTCTTTTTGTAGCACGCCTTGATGACGCCCGCGATGTAGAGATACCGTTCGTTTGTGATGATGCTTTCCGCGTCGTCCTCAAGTTCGCGTTCCGCCGCGGCGACGTCCTCTTTGATGTGCGCCATGACGTCGCCCGGGATATTCAGGTCGGCGAGCACCTTGTCGTCGCCCTCGAACACCTTGATCGCGTACCAACGCTGCCGCTCCTCGGGAAGACCGTGGAGCGCCGCCTCCTCGATGTGGGCGAGCGCGTGCTCGACCGGACCTGAGAAAGTGTGCTGCGGGACGGTCTTACTTCCCTTCGCCGCCTCGATCGCCGCTTCCGCCGCCTCCATGACGCCGGCGCCCTTCAGGGCGGAGATCTCCACCACGCGGCAGCCGAGTTGGCGCGACAGTTCGGCGGTATCGATCTTATCGCCGTGCTTGTTCACGAGGTCGATCATATTGACCGCGACCACCACCGGGATCCCGAGTTCGGTCAGTTGGGTCGTCAGGTACAGGTTCCGTTCCAGGTTGGTGCCGTCGAGGATATTCAGGATCGCGTCGGGGCGCTCCCCGATCAGGTAATTCCGGGCGACGACCTCTTCGAGCGTGTAGGGAGAGAGCGAATAGATACCCGGCAGGTCGGTGATCACAACGCCGTCGTGCCGTTTCAGTTTCCCCTCTTTCTTCTCGACCGTCACCCCCGGCCAGTTTCCGACGAACTGGTTGGAACCCGTCAGAGCGTTGAACAGCGTCGTTTTCCCGCTGTTGGGGTTCCCCGCAAGTGCAATACGCATTCTTGTTTCTCCTTTCCCGCACGGTTGCCCTCGGCTAACCGCACGGCCAAAAAATAAATCGGGCTTGTTTTACTCGACCTCGACCATGTCGGCGTCGGCTTTGCGGATCGACATTTCGTACCCGCGCAACGTGATCTCGATGGGATCGCCGAGCGGCGCGACCTTCCGCACCCGGACCTCGGTCCCGCGCGTCAGCCCCATGTCCATGATCCGCCGCCGCACCGCGCCCTCGCCGTGCAGTCGCAGGACCGTCGCCACCCCGCCGATCGGGACGTCTTTCAGCGTTTTCATTTCCGTTTCCCCCTTAAATCATGATTTTCTGCGCCATCTCGCGGCTGACCGCGATCCGGGATTCCTTGACCGAGACGATCAGGTTCCCGCCCGAGGAAGATACGACGCGCACCGTTCCCCCGACGACGAACCCCAAGTTCTCGAGGTGTTTCTTGACCTCGGGCGTTCCGCCGATCCGCCGGATCACCTGTTCTTCCCCGACGTCGGCAAACTGTAAGGGCATCATTCTTTCCCCTTTCCGCCGCGAATAGTTACCCGTGGCTAACTTTCGCCCTATATTATAGTTACCCGGCGCTAACTTGTCAAGTGGTTTTTGCAAAAAAGCGGGAAAAATTTTTCTTTCGGTCGGCGCGGGACGCGGGGACTTGCATTTTCCTTTCCTTTGTGTTACAATGGAGAAAACAAGGAACGGAGGGCGCTCGTATGCAGGAATCGGGAGAAATGTACCTGGAGACCATTCTGGTTTTGAGCCGGGACAGAAATGACGTGCGCGCGATCGACGTCGGGCAGAAGATGGGCTACTCGAAGCCGTCGGTCTCCCGTGCGCTGTCGCGGCTGCGCGCCGACGGCTATCTGCTCGTCGACGGGAACGGCTATCTGCACCTGACCGATAAAGGGAGCGCGATCGCCGAAAAGATCTACGAGCGGCACCACGTTCTCTCGGAACTGCTGACGCGGATCGGCGTTTCGCCCGAAACGGCGGCGGAGGACGCCTGCCGGATCGAACACGTCATCAGCGACGAGTCTTTTTCCGCGATCAAGCAACACGTCAAGGAACATTCGTAATCAAGAGCGCCCGGCGGGATTGGTCCCGCCGGGCGCTTTTTTGTTTTTTCGGAAGAGATCAGTTTTTCCCCGTCCGTTCGAGGATCTTGCGCGCGACGTAGACGCCGCTCGCCGAGGCGTGAGAGAGCGAATGCGTCACGCCCGAGCCGTCGCCGATGACGAACAGTCCGGGGTACGCGGTCTCAAGGTTCTCGTCGGTCTTGACTTCCATGTTGTAGAACTTGACCTCGACGCCGTAGAGCAGCGTATCGGGGTTCGCGGTCCCGGGCGCGACCTTGTCGAGCGCGTAGATCATCTCGATAATGCCGTCGAGGATCCGTTTCGGCAGTACGAGACTGAGGTCTCCGGGCGTGGCGTTCAGGGTCGGACGGACCGAACCCTCGTCGATCCGCGCCGAGGTGCTTCTTCTGCCGTGGATCAGATCGCCGAACCGCTGGACGATCACGCCGCCGCCGAGCATATTCGACAGCCGCGCGATGCTCTCGGCGTAGCCGTTGCTGTCGCGGAAGGGTTCGGAGAAGTGCTTGGAGACCAGCAGCGCGAAGTTGGTGTTCCCGGTCTTCTTGTCGTCGCCCTCGAAACTGTGCCCGTTGACCGTGATGATGCCGTTGGTGTTTTCGTTGACCACGATGCCGTGCGGGTTCATGCAGAAGGTGCGCACCCGGTCTTCAAAGGTCTCGGTGCGGTAGGTGATCTTGCTCTCGTAGAGTTCGTCGGTCAGATGCTCGAAGATCTCGGCGTTCAACTCGACGCGCACGCCGATATCGACGCGGTTCGACATGGTTTCGATCCCGAGCGCGCGGCAGGTCTTTTCCATCCACTTGGAGCCGCTCCGCCCGACCGAAACGATACAGGTGCGGCAGGTGTAGTTGCGCCCGCCCGCCTCGACCGTATATCCGCCCTCGGTTTGCGACAGCGTGTCGACCGGGGTGTTGAAATGGAAATCGACCTTGTTTTCGAGTTCCCGGTAGAGGTTCTCGAGCACGATATAGTTGATATCGGTGCCGAGATGGCGCACCTTGGCGTTGAGCAGCACCAGTTTGTTCTGCAGACAGATCTTGCTGAACCGCGTGCCGGCGGTCGAGTAGAGTTTCGTCCCTTCCCCGCCGAACTTGAGGTTCACCGAGTCGACGTATTCCATCAACTCGAGCGCCTTCTGCCGCCCGATATGTTCGTAAAGCGAGCCGCCGAATTCGTTCGTAATGTTGTACTTGCCGTCCGAGAAGGCGCCGGCGCCGCCGAAGCCCGACATGATCGAACAGGTCTTGCACCCGACGCAGGACTTTACTTTGTCGCCGTCGATCGGGCATTTCCGCTTGGGAAGCGGGTTGCCCTCCTCGAACACCCCGACCTTCAAGCCGCTGTCGCGCAGTTCGTACGCCGACCAGATCCCGCCCGGCCCCGCGCCGATGATGATAACGTCGTAATCAAACATGGTTTTTCCCTCTTTCCCGCAAAAAAGTCCCGATCGTGACGGATTGGCGTCGTCGATCGGGCTTCGCTTTTTCCGTTTCATTATACCACGGACCCGAAAAAAAGTCAAGAGCGCCGCAGACCCCTGCGGCGCTCGTACTTGTTCTTTGCAGTTGCGGATCCTTTTGTCGTTACCAAACTTTTTCGTTCTCTGCGAAGAAGTTTTCGTTTGCCCAATCGTAGACCCACGCCGCGTCGCTGCTCCACGCTTGCAGAAGCGAGCCGTCGGGGCGGATCGGCGAGTAGTACTCGATCGGCGTGAAGTTTTTCTTCGCGATATTCCAAT
>CACYZS010000024.1 GCA_902778985.1 uncultured Ruminococcus sp. | reverse complement strand
GGGCATCATCGCCTACATCATGGGCCGTTTCAACGAGAGAAAAAGGCTTGAAAAAGGCGGGTTCATCAAAGAAAAGTAAGGAGGAAGTCAGCGCTTGCAATTCGGGTATTTTGTCATAATGCTCGTGTGTTACAAGTTTTGCCTGTCTGTCTTTCTTTCCATCATTTGAATAGAAATAAATGCAGACGTTATTACCTTCCATAACCTTTTTAATGTGAAGGCTCTTATATGAAAGACAGTCTTTCTCCTTGTTCTGCAGTTATTCTGATGCAGCGGAAGGCTGCATTTCCTCGACGATGAACTGGATCCTGCGGATCCCGTTCCAGTACTGGCTGCTGACAGTGCCGATCAGATCCGCCGGCCCGCCGGACTCCAGAAGCGTTTTCATTTCCTGCGCTTGCGCGGTCGTGGCGGGATCGTTGCCGACGAGGTAGTCGCTCATCTCGTTGACGCACGCCAGAACCGCCGCGGCGTGCCCTTCCAGGACCGCCTCGCCCCAACCCGTCGCGCCGGCGTCGGTTTCGATCTCGACAAAGCCCCAGCGCGGGCGGACGAAATACGTGTTGACTTTCGTGATCTTCATTTCGTTTATGACCTCTTTTTTTCAAAAATGACTTGTTATTCGTTGGGTCTTATGATATAATGATAGCACAAAAACGTTGCGCGGATACGCAAAAAACTACTTTTTCTGCGACAGTTTTTCGGTATGAAAGGGGGATCGCCGTGCAAGCCAGATTCGGGATCGGGGTGGATCGTCATCAAAAATTGCGCCTTGCCGATTATCACAACGGGACCGGAGATTTTCATTTTCATTCGCAGATCGAGATCTGCTACGTGACCGAGGGGGAGATCGACGCCCTGGTGAACGACCATATGATGCGCCTGAAAAAGGGCGAGTTGTCGATCGCTCTGGCGTACGACACCCACCGCTATCTGCCGGCGGGCGACGCCTATTTCAGCGTGCTGATCGTTCCGCCCGAGATCTGTTTCGAGTTCGAGGCGATGCTCGGCGGCAGGACCATTTCCAACCCGTTCATCACCGGCGGAGAAGCGGCGGAGAGGATCGGCGCGTGCATCGCGGAGATCCGGGCGCACAAGAAGGACCGGGACGCCGTGCTGCTGACGAAGGGGAACCTGTATACGATCCTCGGCATCATCGCGCAGAACGTCGCGTTCGAGGACGGCGCCGCGGCAAGCGGCGGATCCGATCTGGTCTCGAAGATCCTGCTCTATATCCACGGACATTATAAGGAAGACATCTCGCTCTCGTCGATCGCCGCGCATTTCGGGTACAACGCGAGTTACGTATCCGGCCTGTTCAAATCCTCGATCAACGTCGGGATCCTCCGGTATATCAACCTGCTGCGGCTGAAGAACGTTCTCGCGCTCTTGAAGGAGAAAGAATACAGCACCGAGACCTGCGCGCTCGAGAGCGGCTTCCGCTCGGTGCGGACCTTCTACCGGGCGTTCCGGGAGGTCTTCGGATGCAGTCCGAAAGAGTACCTCGAAAAGAAATGATCAAATCCAATTAACTATTATACAAGGAGCGTCTCAATATGTCAAGAATTCGTTTCGGCTGGTCGGAAGTCAGTCTGGTACCCGACCGTCCCATCTCGCTCGCGGGTGAGTTTTTCGAGCGCGTGACAAGCGAGGTGGAGACTCCCATCACCGTCACCACCCTCGCCGTCGAGGAGAACGGCGACCAGGCGTTTTTCTGCTCGGCGGACCTCGAGGGCGTCGGGCACGACCTCTGCGTGCGGGTACGGGCGCGCGTCGGTGAGAAGAATCCGATGATCCGGACCGACAAGATCATGCTGCACGCCGTCCATATCCACAACTCGTACGTGTACGAGCAGGCGGAAGGGGGCGTAAGAGAGTTCGAGGGCGGTACCCTCGGCGTGATCCGGGACTTTATGCCCGCGGACTGCAAGTACATTCCGCAGATCACCTCGACCGATTGCATCCAGCCGGACGAGGCGCGCGACATCCTGGTCGAGCGCATCGCGCAGTCGGTGCTGGAAGCATACGCCAACCTCGAAGAGGGCGGATTCGCGCAGGGATTCGGGCGCGTCGCCGTCGGTATGAACCGCCGCGTGACCTACTCCGACGGGAGCGCGAAAATGTGGGGCGACGCCGACCGGGCGACCTTCGTTTCGCTCGAGGGCGGCAACGATACCGGTATGGAACTGCTCTATATCTACGACAAGGCGGGGAAGATGACCGGCATCGTCTCGAACGTCGCCTGTCCCGCGCAAATCATGGAGCAGAGAAGCGTGATCTCTGCGGACTACTGGGGCAAGGTCAAGATCCTGCTCCGGGAAAAGCACGGCAAGGACTTCAAACTGCTGGCGCTCTGCTCCCCCGCGGGGGATCTGTGCCCGCGCGACCTGATCCGCTGGGTAGAGCCCGAGACCCCCATTCAGGATCCGAACGTCACCCGGATCAACCCGAAGGAACGCTTCGCCGATCCGTCGATGTTCGACGTGAAGGGGACCTGGAAGGCGGGTCGCCGGATCTACAACGAGATCGAAAGCGAGATGGAAGAGATCGGGACGATCTACACCGAGGGGAACTTCTCCCACACGGTCAAGACCCTGCATCTCCCCCTGCGCCGCGTCACCGACCGCGAGGCGGAAGAGGCGCGCCGCGTCCTGCGCGACGAACTGAAGGGCAGGAAGACCCTCGACTACAAGGACTGCGCCGACTACTACGTCTACGCCGGGACGCTCAAACGCTACGAGTCGCAGGAGGTTTTCGAGACGGTGGACACCGAGGTCCACGCGATCCGCATCGGCAAGACCGCGTTCGTCACCTCGCCCTTTGAACTGTTCCTCGATTTCGGCAATCAGATCCGCGCGCGCAGCGTCGCGACGCAGACCTTCGAGATCCAACTCTGCTGCGGGGCGCTCGGATACCTTCCCACCGAGAAGGCGGAGAAGGGCGGGCACTACAGCGCCTACGTCTCGAGCGGCGTCGTCGGGCACGAGGGCGGCGATATCCTGGTTCGCGAGACCCTGAATATGATCGGCGACCTGTTCAAAAAGTGATTCCGTTCCTTCATACGCGCAAGCGTATATCATCTATTTACAATAGAAATAAAGTCAAATATGTTTTTCACCTCCGGATTGAGCCGGAAGGTCGCCTCGGTGACGTATTCGCCGTCGCGCTCCCGGAGTTTGTGTCCGGTCCGTCTGCCGGCGGTCAGAAGGCGGATTCCGACCGCGTCGGACGTTTTGACGTACACGCGCCCGCCCTCGACGTAGAGTTCCCGGATCTCGGGGCCGCTCGACGCGTAGCAGTTCCCGTTCTCGATCCCGTTCACCAGATTTTCGTAAGAAAGCGACTCCGCCTTCACCATCGTCCAGGCAAGCCCGCAGTCGGAGGGCGCGTGGTTGTCGTCGCCGCCGACGCAGATCAGCCGTTTGCCCGCCCGCATCATTTCCTGATAGACGTGCGGGACGTCCTCCATATCGCTGTCGATCTGAGCCGCGCCGTTGATGATCTCAAGACCCGTCAGTTCCTCGAGCCCGCAGCAGAACGCGTTCGGGTTCATCGACCAGTTCGGGTGATTGAAGACCACCAGCATATTCCGCTCCCGCGCCGCGCGGATCACCTCGTTCACACCGTCGAGCGAGTACTTGCGGACGTAGTGGGGATCCCCGACGTACTGCGCCACGTCGCGGTATTGTTTCGCGTTTCCCCAGATGTAGTTCAGGTCGCAGCAGACCATCCGGATATCGTGCGGATCCTTGGAAAAGAGGTTCATATGCACCTTTTCAGCGTGATCCCACGTCTTGTGTTCCCCCTCGTAGAGGGCGGAGAGAAGGTTCTCAGGGCAGAGGTCGAACCCGTATTCGTACCCGGTCAGGGCGATGAAACCGTCGTCCGAGAGGTCCGAATGATCCAGCATGATCTCGTGGTCGGTGAACGCGACGGCGGAGTAGCCGTTCGCTTTATAGAACGCCTTGACCTCTTCCGGCGTCTGGCGTCCGTCCGAGACGACGGTGTGGCTGTGCAGATTGACTTTGAAAAAACTGCCGGTTTCGGGCAGCAGGTATTGTTTCATGGCGTGTTCTCCCGTTCGTTTTTCTTCGCTCTCCATTATACTCGCTTTCGGTCGCCAAATCAAGAGAAGACGCGACTGTTTTTCGGTATTTGTACGCAGATCTTGCCTTTTTTTGGACTCCCGCTCCGCAAAAACCAAAAGAATTGGCGCAGTCAGACAAAGTTTTGGCATGGGATTGCGCGTTTTTTCAGCAAAAAACATATCATTTCTTGCATTTCAGCAATAAAAGAAACCCGCTTTTTGCCGGGCGTTTTCCACCGTTTTTCGTTACGGGACGGGCAAAAACGCATTTTCCGTTCCGGCGGCGTATCGCCGTTTTGCACAATTTCGGGCGCGCGTTTTTATTCAAGATGCTTTTTCGGTTCTTCGGGGCGAAAATCCCTTGAAAAAATTGTACCGTCGTGTTACCATCAAGACAACGGAGAGAAAAACCGCTCGCCGTAAAATAATAAATAATGGAGGAAAAACATGAAAAAGACTATTGCGCTGCTCCTTTGCCTCGTGATGTGCGTCTTCGCGTTTGCGTCCTGCAACAAGAAGAACAACAACGCGAGCACCACCGCGTCCACCACCTCGAAGCCCGCGTCGACCGCGGAGCCCAGCACCGCGCCCGGATCGTCTGAGCCGACGTCGGAAGAGATGACCACGCTGCCTCCGCACGTCCATACGCGGGACGACGATTATTCGGTCATCGAAGAAGCGACCTGCTCGAAGAAGGGATCCAGAGCGATCCTCTGCACCGAGTGCGGCGAGCCGATCGAAGAAACGATTGAAGAGATCGACATTGATCCCAACGCGCACGTCGTTGACGCCGGCGATTGGAACATCGTTCAGGAACCCACCATCTTCGGCGACGGCTTGAAGACCGCCACCTGCACGGCGTGCCACGCGGCGCTCGAGGTCGTGATCAAAGAGACCTACAACGAGTGGAAGTACACGACCGAGACCATCGACGAGCACAACATCAAGATCAATCCCGTGAGCCTTCGCGGCGAGGGGCACTACTATCCTGACGCCTCGAACGGTGAGAACGGACAGGACTACATCGTCGAGTTCTCTTTCCTGTGGAACGACACGCTGCAGAAACTGTCGAAGAAGAACGCGGCGGGTGAGGACAACAAACTTCACCAGGTCCTTTGCGGCGAAATGCACAGCAAGGCGTTCTTCTGGATGGCTCTGAAAGACGGAGCGAAGGGCGCGGACAGCGGACTTCGCGGCGCTTTCGAGTATACCGACTGCATGCAGACCGTCGAGGTCGGCCCTGCCGGGATGTCCCTTGACGCTTCCGGCAACATCGCGGGCGGCGTCTACGCCAACTTCCCGAACATCGGCGGCGCTGACCAGGCGAACCCCGAATGGGGCTGGCACCGTCTTGCGTTCGTGTACCACGAAGAACTGGTGAACGAGGATGCGCTGAAAGCGGATACCGAAGCCGGCGCCACCGCCGCTCAGTATCTGATCGAGTACAGTTGCTACATCGACGGCACTCTGATCTATAAGCACTCCAACCGTTCTGACGCGAACTTCCACGCTTCCGACGCCGTTGCGGCAGACAACCGTCTCTTCTCGGCTGCGTCCGACGGTTTGGGCGGCATCATCTACACCGATAACGAGATGGGCACCTTCACCCCTGTCCGGATCAAACCGGTCAGAACCGACGCCGATAACGCCTACGTCGTGATCGCAGACTTCGTGGCTCACGTCGAAGAGACGAGCGCGGATCCCGCGTTCAAACAGGCGGTCACCAAGGTCGCGACCCCGGACGACAACGTCTACACGACCGAGGACGGTACCGAGATCAACGCGAAGATCTTCTATCAACTCGTGATCGAGTAAACCATGGCGCACCCCGGGGCGATCCTGACGGTTTCCTCCTATTCCGCCCCGACCGCCCCGGTTTCCCTCGCCCCCGGACGGGACGCCTTCGCGCGTCCCCCGGGGGCTTTTTTTTTCACGGTTTTTGTCAAAGAATTGAAAAAACGCGGACTTCGTGTATATAGGAACGGAATATGCGGCAAAGGGGGTGTCGGTTACGGAATACGGCAGCGGATCGCCGGCGTGCGAAACCGGTGTCTATACGCGTCACGACGGAAGAAGGGGCGGGCAGGTCGCGCGAGCGCCTCTTTGAACTCGACCTTTTGAAGGTCATGGCGATCGTCGCGATGATCGTCTGTCACGCGGTGATCATGTTCGGCGCCCACCACGAGAACTGCGAGGGGGATCTACGCGCTGATCGACGGGTTGATCGAAGGGCAGTTCGTCGAGGAGACGGCGTACGCGTTCGGCGTCGTCCTGGTCGTTCTGTCGTATTGGATCGCGAAAGGATGGAGAGCGTTTCGGATGCGCCGCCGCCCCGGAACGGAGACCGGATCGGTCTGACGGACCGTCCGACGTAAAAAGGGAGCCGCGGCGGCTCCCTTTTCGCTTGCATTTGCAAGCGTCAGTAGGATTTTTCAAACATATAATTGATCCCGTTCTCCCAGAGATAGTCCGCCTCTTCGCCCGACAGCGTGTGGTTGGCTTCAAACACGAAGACCATGACCTCCACGTCGCTCGTGGGGCTCACGTACTTGCCCTCGGCAAACTCGCGGCTGTTCGCCGCCTTGAAGATGATCCGCGAGACGCCCGTAGCGATCCGGGAGCCGACAAAGGAATTCGGAGATGTTTCATAGTAGATATACGCGTTATGGTCGCTCTTGACTTGGATATAACTGAACCCTCTCAACTTGCACATCCGGAGCGCTTTATAGGACGCGAGCGTCGGGGCTGCGGTCGCCGGCGCGGTAGTCGCGGGGGCTGCGGTCGGGGCTGCGGTCGTTTGCTCCGGTTGGTCGTCGGCGGTCGGGGAGCAGGCGCAGAGCGCGCACAGAACGAACGTGCAAGCGAGCAGGGCAGAGAGAACTTTTGCGAAATGCTTCATATCGGATCCTCTTTTCGATTTGCCGCCTTTTCGGCGGCGTCGGTATGTATAATTATACTACAAAAACCGAAAACCGTCAACCCGTCGAAAAACGACCCGCATTCGCCGTTTTGCGCGTCTTGCGTTTTTTTGATGTATAAGCGTTGCATTTTTTGTCGGGTTGCGGTATAATGGATAAGGATCCCCGCGCGGGATCGACCCGTGTCTTGGCGATTGTCGAAAGGAACACTATGGAGAACTTACAGAAGCAAAAGAATTACGGAATGGAACTGCTCCGCATCCTTGCCGCCGTGCTCGTCTTACAGTTGCACATTCTCGGTCAAGGCGCGATCTACCCCAACACGGGGGCGAGCATCGTCACGGCAAAGTACGCGGTAAACTACGCGGTGTCCTGGTCGCTCGAAACGGCGGCGTACGGCGCCGTCGATCTGTTTGCGCTGATCTCTGGCTTCGTCGGGCTGTATTCGGGCTTCAAAGTGAAGCGGTGGATGCGGCTCTGGGCGTTGTGCGTGTTCTGGGGCGTTACGATGTTCCTGCTCTTCGATCACGGCGTCGCCGTCGTGCAGGCGTTTGACGATCTGCTCCTGAATATGGGGCTGGACGTCGGTCCGACGGTCGAGCGGCTTGTCGCGACGGGAATGGATTACCATGACGTGATCTTCACGGTCGGGAGCAAACAGTTCTGGTATTTCAATATGTACACCCTGCTGTTCATTCTGCTTCCGGTTCTGAACGCGGGACTGCAGAAACTCGACAAGAAGCAGATGGCGGTTTTGTCCTTCATGCTCTTCTTCGCCGCGTCGGTCCACAAGACGGTGTTCAACCGCGACCTGTTCGTTCTCGGCGGCGGGTACAGCACGATCTGGCTGGTCATCCTCTATATCGTCGGCGCGACGGCGAAGAAGTACTACGACGACGGCTTCCGCCCGAACAAGTGGCTCTGCGTCCTCGGTTACCTCGTCTGCACCGGGGTTTCGGTGGGCTTCAAGTTCTGGTTCGAGTGGCTGTTCTCGAAGAACCCCGACGTGGCGCAACTGAAGAATTACAGCGGCGTCCTGATCAGTTACACGGGACCGTTCATCGTGATCGGCAGCGTTCTGCTCCTCTTCGCGTTCATGCAACTGACGGTCAAGTCGAAGGTCGGACGAAAGATCACCCTGACCTTTTCCGGCGCTTCGTTCGGGATCTACATCATTCAGGTCACGACGCCCGTCTGGAACCACTTCATGAAACTCCGGTTCTACCGGTACGCGTACCTTCCGACGGGGGAGATGCTGCTCTCGTTCTACGCCACGCTCGCTCTTCTGTATCTGCTTTTCGCGGCGATGGAGATCCTTCGGATCTATCTGTTCAAGTATTCGCGGTTTGAGCGCCTGATCGACTTCTGCGGCGACGGGATCACGAGACTCGTGCAGCGGCTGTTCGCTTGGCGCGACCGGAAAGAGCAGGCACCGCAGCCCGAAGCCCCCGAACCCCCGACCGAATAAAAAAAAGACCGTGCCATATCGGCACGGTCTTTTTTTTGTTTTTTACTTTCTTGCCGAGGCGGGGATCAGGCAGAGGATCCCTTCGACGATCAGCAGGATGCCGATCACGAGGAAGAACCAGTCCAGAACGGCGAACGCGTTGATGATCATCAGCACGCCGATCACGGCGGCGCCGACGATGTAGAGCAGCGTCAGCCCGGTCTTTCTCGAGTTGTCGAAGAGACGGAGCACAGCCCAGACCAGAAGGATCACGCCGAGGACGATGATCGCGTATTTCGTGATCGCGGCGGCGAACACGATGGCGAGAACGCCGATGACGGCTTCCAGGATCCCCTGCACCAGGCGACGGTTCACCATATCAAGCACGCCCTGCACGATCAGGAGAACGCCGAGCGCGTAAACGCACCAGACGGCGACCGCACCCCGGAAGATGCAGAAGAGGATCCCGACGATGATGTAGATCAGCGCGTAGATCAGAGCGTTCGCAACTTTTTTCGACTTTTTGGCTGCCATTGTAAAAGACTTCCTTTCCAAGCGATTTTTGATACTCCTATGATACACCTTTTTCCGACAAAAGTCAAGGGTGGGCGGACGCATTTTGCGTCCGCCCGCCGAAACGTTTTTACTTCTCGAAGCCGATCAGGTCCGCGGCGTTGTCCCACAGGATGATCTTGCGCTCCGCGTCCGTAAGGGGGATGTTGAGGAACGCGTCGAGCACCCGTCCCGGCTCCCACATCGGGAAGTCGGTGCCGAACAGCACGCGCTCCGCGCCGTAGCGACCGATGATCTCCTTCGCCACCTCGGAGCCGACGTAGGGGGTGCCGGACGAGGGGACGTCGTACCCCGCGCCGAGATCGAGCGCGGACGAGCAGTCCACCCACAGGTTCGGGGTGCCGGCGAGTTCACGGCTCGCCTGCTCCCAGATCGACCAGCCGCCGAAATGCGCCCCGATCAGTTTCAGGTTCGGGTGACGCTTCAGAAGCGGGATCAGCCGGTTGGGGTTGGAATTGTCGTAGCGCACGTCGCCCGTGTGCATCAGCATCACGAGGTTGGCGTCAGCGCACGCGTCGTACATTCTGGCGTATTGGGGCAGATCGATCTGGAACCCCTGGATATCGGGGTGCACTTTGACCCCCCGGAGCCCGAGGTCGCAGAGGTGCCGGACGTCCTCTTCGACCGTCTCGCTCTCGGGGTGGAGCGTGCCGAACCCGATCAGAAGGTCGGGGTATTCCGCGACCTCGCGGGCGATGAACTCGTTGATGCTCCGCACCTGTTTGGGCGTGGTCGCGACCGAATGGACCAGCGACCGGTCGATCCCCGCCGCGCGGCTGCGGGCGAGCAGATCGGGCACGGTGCCGAGACAGTCGGCGGTGCTGCCGTAGAAGTTGTCGGTGCCCGCGACCGCCTTCGCGGCGATCTTTTCCGGGTAGATGTGACAATGCGCGTCGAATACGCGGAAACCGTTTCTTGCCATTATGCCGTTACCACCTTGCTTGCCTTTTCAAGCCCGAGTTTCTTGATTGCGTCTTCGCGCATCTTGTACTTCAGGATCTTGCCCGCGACGTTCATCGGGAAACTGTCGACGAAGTCGACGTACCGCGGCACCTTATGCCGCGCCATGTGCGAGTTGACGTACTCTTTCATCTCCTCGACGGTCATGGTCTCGCCCTCTTTTAAGATGACGCACGCCATGATCTCCTCGCCGTACTGCTCGTCGGGAACGCCGATCACCTGCACGTCCTGCACTTTCGGGTGGGTGTAGATGAACTCTTCGATCTCCTTCGGGTAGATGTTCTCGCCGCCGCGGATGATCATATCCTTTAAGCGTCCCGTGATCCGGAAGTTGCCCTCCTTGGTGCGGGCGGCGAGGTCGCCGGTGTGGAGCCAGCCGTCGGCGTCGATCGCGGCGGCGGTCGCCTTCGGCATCTTGTAGTAGCCCTTCATGATGTTGTAGCCGCGCGCGACGAACTCGCCGGTCACTTCGTCGGGACATTCCTCGCCGGTCTCGGGATCGACGATCTTACATTCGATCTCGGGCATCGGGCGTCCGACGGTGCCGACGCGCACCTCGATCGGATCGTCGGTCGACGACATGGTGCAGCCGGGCGACGCCTCGGTCTGTCCGTAGACGATCGTGATCTCGGTCATGTGCATCTTGTCGACCACGTCCTGCATAACGGAGATCGGGCAGGGGCTGCCCGCCATGATCCCGGTCCGCATATACGAGAAGTCGGTCTTCGGGAAATCGGGGTGTCCGAGCATCGCGATAAACATGGTCGGCACGCCGTGGAAAGCGGTGATGTGCTCGTTGTGGATGCAGGCGAGCGCGGGTTTGGGGGAGAAGTAGGGAAGCGGGAGCAGCGTCGCGCCGTGCGTCATCGACGCCGTCATCGCCAGCACCATGCCGAAGCAGTGGAACATCGGCACCTGGATCATCATGCGGTCGGCGGTGGACAGATCCATGCGGTCGCCGATGCACTTGCCGTTGTTGACGATGTTGCGGTGCGTCAGCATAACCCCCTTCGGGAACCCGGTCGTCCCCGAGGTGTACTGCATATTGCAGACGTCGTCGGGCGAGACCTTCGCCGCCATACGGCGGAGTTCCTCGGCGGGTACCTTATCGGCGTAGCCGAGCGCCTCTTCCCAGGTCAGGCATCCCTTCTGACGGAAACCGACCGTAATGACGTTGCGAAGGAAGGGCA
Organism: uncultured Ruminococcus sp.; assembly: GCA_902778985.1. GTDB lineage: Bacteria > Bacillota > Clostridia > Oscillospirales > CAG-272 > UBA1740. The sequence continues at coordinate 2,109 of CACYZS010000024.1, read as the reverse complement.
GACGGCGGGCGTGCAGTTGCTGCCCGGGTTTGACCGACGCCAGTTCGGGGCAGAGTTCCGCCATGATCCCGGAATAATCCGAATCGCGGAAGCCCTCGACCATCACCAGCGTATGGGTGTCGGACTGTTTGAGCAGATATTCCGCCTCGTGGATCTTGTAGGCGGTGTTCATCGTGACCAAAACCGCCCCGATCTTGGTGGTCGCCCAGAAGGCGATGTACCACTGCGGCACGTTGGTCGCCCAGACCGCGACGTGATGCCCTGCGCGCACGCCGAGCGCGATCAGAGAACGGGCGAATTCGTCCACGTCCTGGCGGAACTCGGTATAGGTGCGGGTATAGTCGAGGGTCGTGTAGCGGAAGGCGTACTGGTCGGGGAATTCCTCGACCATCTTATCCAGCACGTCGGGGAAGGTCGCGTCGATGAGCAGGTCCTTCTTCCACGGGAAGTTGCCGGTGTGCGCGCGGTTCCAGTAGAGGGTACGTTCGTTGGTCTTGGGGTCCGAGAACTGCTTCATGTATCCCTCGAACTGCGCGAGCACGATCTCCATATCGTCGAGTTCGGGGCACCACGCGGGATCCCAGACAAGAGACAGGAACCCGTCGTAGTTGACCGAGCGCAGCGCGCGCATCACGTCGCGGAACGGGATCTCGCCCTCGCCCATTAAAACGTGGGTGCAGCCGTCCCCGTCGCGCGAGACGTCCGAAAAATGGACGTGCCGGATGTAGGCGCCGAGGTTGCGCACCACCGTTTCGGGATCGTCCCCGCCGACCAGATACGCCTCGGCGACCTCCCACAGAGCGGCGAGCCGGTCGGACGCGAACTCTTCCAGAATGTCGCGAAGCACTTCGGTTTTGGCAAAAACCCCCGAGGTTTCGAGCAGAATGGTGACGCCCTGCGCCTCGGCTTCGGGCAGGACCGCCCCGATCAGGCGCGCGGTCTTCTCGCGCGCTTCGTCGGCGTTTTGCGAGTCGGTACGGACGCGGAGCATCCCGATCCCGAGGTCGCCCGCGATCGCAAGACAGCGCAGGATCTCGTCCTTTGCCGCCTCAAAGGCGGTCGCGGCGGGATCCGACAGAACGTCGAGGCAGGGGATCGAGAGTTTGCGGTCGTAGAGTTTCCGTTTGGTCGCGGCGGCGGCGTGCCCGTAGAACGCCCCGTCCCGGTCGGTGAAGAGCGGGCCGTTGATGTTGTGCAGTTCGATGCCCGAGAAGCCGGTCGCCTCCGCCATATCGCAGAGGTCGTCAAACGATCTGCCGTGCCAGCCCTTGGTCGAAAAAGAGAGTTTCATGTTCAGTTTTCCTCGTAAACGATCTTGTTGACGGCGTTCAGGTACGCCCGGATCGCGGCGCCGAGAATATCGGTCGAAACGCCGTTGCCCGAGTAGAGTTTCCCGCCCGAACGAAGTCGGATCAGCGCGGATCCGACGGCTTCCTGACCCTCGGTGATCGCCTGGATCTTGAAATCGTCGAGTTCGTAGCGGTGACCGATCACGTTCTCGAGCGCGCGGAACGCCGCGTCGATCGGACCGTCGCCGATGGCGACGCCGTGCAGGGTCTTGCCGTTCGCCGACAGGGTGAGTTGCGCCGACGCGGAAATGATATTGCCCGAGTTGATGACGTAGTTATCGAGTTGGTAGGTCGCGGGGACCTGCATCGCGGAACTCGCGACGATCGCCTCAAGTTCGCGCTCGCCCACGGTCTTCTTGCCCGCGACGCGGCGCACCTCGTCCGAGACCAGAGCAAGGTCCTCGTCCGAGAGGTCGTACCCGAGCCGCGCGACGGCGGCGGCGATGGCTTCGGCGTCCGAGTCGGGATCGAGTTTGATCGCCCCTTCGTCCCCGCCCTTCACGACGCCCGCCGGAGCGGCGTCCTTCTGCCCGCCGCCGATCCACTCGATCTGGCGGACGGTGCGGTGCAGTTCGGTGACGGCGAGACGGCTCGACAGCCCGAGGTCGCCCCCGCGGTTGCGGATCAGGTCGGAGAAGGTCGAAAGGGAGGTGATGTCGCCGCCCACGGCGACCTTGACGCCGGCGGCGTTCCCGCGCACCGCGAGCAGCGAGCACGCGACGGCAAGCCCGTTCAGATCCGAGACCGAGACGAAGACCGG
>CACYZS010000023.1 GCA_902778985.1 uncultured Ruminococcus sp. | reverse complement strand
CAAACGCAAAGGAGCCGTCCTTCAACTTCTTCGCGTTGAAAGACTATCCCGCGCCCTGGCTGATCAACGTGCCGGGCAAGATCTCGGTCTCGGTGCTCTCCCCGGCGCCGCCCGAACCCGCCGACGGCGACCCGACCGACCTCTCTTTGCGCAAGAACGATCCCGACGACGAGCCGCTCGTTCCGCGCTTCGTTTCGGGCAAGAGCAAAGCCGAGGATCCCGCGCTCCGCGGGACCGCGACCCACGAGTTCTTGCAGTACTGCGACCTGCGCCTGTTCAAGGAAACGAGCGCCGAGGTCGAACTGAACCGCCTGATCGACCGGGGGTTTTTGACAAAAGAGGCGTTTGATCTTGTGGATCTGCCCGAACTTGAACTGTTCCGCCAAACGACGCTGCTCGACGAAATGCTCGCTTCGACCCTGCTTCGCCGGGAGTTCCGCTTCAGCCGGATCACCCCCGTCGCCGACTTCATGACAGACGAAACCAAGAAGAAACAGGCGGGCGGAGCGACGGTCACGGTGCAGGGGGTCGTCGACTGCGTGTTCGTTTCGGAGAAGGGGGATCTGGTCCTGCTCGACTACAAGACCGACCGTCTGCGGGGCGGGGTCCACGCGTCGCAAGCCACCCTCGACCGCTTCGTCGAGCGGCACCGGCTGCAACTCTATTTCTACGCGAAGGCGCTCGCGGACGTCTTCGGGCGCGAGCCCGACCGCGTCTTCCTCTATCCGCTCTGCCTCGGTCGCCCCGTGCCGGTCAAACTCCGCGGCGACGAGGGGGAACGGGCGCTCTCCGGTTTCTACGTCCGGCGCCCGGGCGAGGCGTTCCGGGAACTGCTGCAATAACGATCATCTTTCGGAGGTACTCTCTATGGCTTCTTTCGGTTATTCGGTGTTTGAGTTCGGCGCGGTCGGCGACGGCGTGACCGACGACACCGCCGCGATCCAGAAGGGCATCAACTTCCTTGCCGAACGCGGCGGGGGAAAACTGCTCTTCCCCTACACGCGCGGGGGCTACCGCGTCGCGTCCCCGGGGATCGAGGAGATCGACGGGCGCCCGCTGCGCTCGCAACTCTATATCCCGATGGGGATCCACAACGTCCAACTGGAGGGGGAGATGCCCTGCAAACTCCTCTATTCCTATCAGGTGAGGCCGAAGGACGACGGCTACAACGATCCGACCAAATTCGGCGGTCAGCGCCGGATCAACGTCCGGATCTTCTCGGACTGGACGCCGCCCGAGGAGCACGACCCCACGGCGCGCCCCTGGTCGATCTTGTCCGCGCCGCAGGGCGACGGCTACGCGGGGCGGTTCAGCGTCGATTCGTTCTCGATCTTCAATCTTGAGTTCGCCGTCAAACTCGACAAAGACAAGATGTACCCGACGCAGGGCGCCGTCAACCTCGGCAACGTGTCGCGCGCGAACGTCGAGAACTCGCAGTTCTGCCTGTCCGAGAACGTCGGGGACACCGAACTCGAAAAGGAACTGCTCCACAATCCCTGCCACGTCGCGGGGCTGATCATGTCGAACGACCAGAACGACGACAACGTTCTGCACAACGTCGCCGCGCAGGGCTTCCGCTACGGCTTCGTGCTCGGCGAGCACGTGGTCGCCGACTACCTCTACGTCCACAACTGCGAGGAGGGCATCACCTTCCACGACGCCTCGCACCTGTCGGTCATCAACCATATCGTCGCGCAGCACAACGCGGTCATTCTCTCGACCACCGACGTCGAACTATACGGAAACAAAAAAGGGCGCTGCAACGTCATCGTCGGCTCCCTGAACTTCGAGTGCGGCACCGGACTGCGCCCGGCGATCGACCAACTGCAGTACGGCGTGCGCGATACCGAAAACCGTCTGCGCGGTTGGCTCTACTGGCACAAACCCTGGGGCAAAAAGGAGTTTCCCGTGCTCGGCGCGGAAAACTTCACGGTCGAACGGTTCGGATACGGCGCTCCGCCGACACCGCAGTGACGCGCGGCGCAAGCGCCGCGATATGAGAGCCGCCGGATTGCTCCGGCGGCTTTCGCGATATGCGCCCCCGGGGCGATACGTTGCTCGCGCCTCTCGCAACGCGATTTGCCGCGCGAAGGAGACAAAAGGATTAAAAAAACAGCCCCGCTTGCGGTTCGCAAGCGGGGTTTGATCTTTTTTCGAGGCGGCTTACAGGGCGGCGATCTGCTCTCCGAAGAAGCAGGTCAGGACGAGGTAGATAACATACAGTCCGAGGAGCAAAAAGCCCTGCCATTTCATAAAGCGCTTTTTGATCAGCGCGGGGACCAGGGCGACCAGGGCGACGATCAGCGTCGCGGGGAGGTCGATGCGTCCGACCTGCGCCGTGACCGGCAGCGCCTTGCCCGAGATCAGTCCGCAGATCGGCATGATCAGGGTCATGTCCATAATGTTCGCTCCGATGATGTTGCCCGCGGAGAGCGACATTTCGTGTTTGACGACCGCCGTGACCGTCGTGACCAGTTCGGGGAGCGAGGTGCCGACGGCAAGGACCGTGACCGCGATGACGCGTTCGGGAACGTGCGCGGCTTTCGCGACGTATTCGGCGCTGCTTACCAGGACGTTGGCGCCGATCCCGATCGCCGCCGCGCCGACAAGAAACAGCAGGACGTTTTTCGTCCAGAGTTTCCCGGTCGCCTTGGGTCTCTCAAGATCGAGCGGCTCGCCGGTTTCGGCGTCAACGGATCCGTTTGCCCCGGCTTTGGCGGCGCGCACCTGCCGCACCGCGCCGAGGACGTTTTCGGTCATGGCGGCGACGAAGATCGCGAGCAGGAGCAGGTTGGGAACAAGACCGAGCGAGCCGGTCAATCCGAACGCGGCGATCACGCCCGCCGCTCCGAAGGCTGACGATGGTCGCGCCGACGATCAGTTTCGGGATCCCCGACACTTCCGCCATCCAGGACGCGGCGGATACGAACCAGTCTCCGCCCTTGACGATGACCGCGATCGAGACGACCAGGCAGATCAGCGCGACGGGCAGGTTTTCAATAGGGATCAAAGACGGTATTTTAATCAGTCCTTTCGCTTCGACAAATTACCCTGTTATTATAGCACGCCGAACGCGCCCTGTCAATCGTTTTCTTTTCCGGTCTCCCGGGCGGATTGTTTCACGTGAAACAGCGGGTGCGGCGATTGACTTTCCCGCCGCTTTGATATATAATAGATAAGGAGAAGAAGCCGCGCCCGAGGGGCGGGGCAACGGAGGATACCATGGCAAAGATCATCGCTTTTTCCAACCAGAAGGGCGGCGTGGGAAAGACCACGTCCTGCGTGAACATCGCCGCCGCCGTCGCCAAACGCGGCAAGAACGTCCTGCTGATCGACATGGACCCGCAGGGCAACGCCACGACCGGCGTCAACGTCAGCAAGCGCAGCGCGCCGCACAACGTCTACGAGGTGATCGTCGGCGCGTGCACGGCAAACGAGGCGCTGGTGCGCACCAACTACAAGAACCTGTGGATCATTCCGTCGTCGCTCGACCTCGCCGGGGTGGAATTCGACCTGTTCGAGATGGAGGCGCGCGAAAAGAAGTTCCGCGAGGCGATCACGCCGATCCTCTCGCTCTTCGATTACGTCTTTATCGACTGTCCGCCCTCGCTCGGGATGATCACGGTCTCGGTCCTTACCGCCGCGGACGGCGTGGTGATCCCGATGCAGTGCGAGTTCTACTCGATGGAAGGGCTGTCGCAGTTGTTGGTCACGATCCGCCGGGTGCGTCAGCACTCCAACCCGAAACTCGAGATCCTCGGGATCCTGCTGACGATGTATAACGGGCGGCTCACCCAGACCAAGCAGGTCGTGGACGACCTGAAACGCTATTACGCCGACAAACTTTTCGCCACGCCCATCACGCGGAGCGTGAAGGTGTCGGAGGCGCCGAGTTACGGCACGCCGCTCTGCTATCACGATCCGTACGGCAAGGCGACGCTCGAATACGCCGACGTGGCGAAGGAACTGATGCTCCGGATCTGATCCGGGAAAGGGAAAACGAAATGGCACCGAAAAAAAGCGGGATCGGGCGGGGGCTGGACGCCCTCTTCCTCGAAACCTTTGAAGACGAAAAGAAGCCGGGCGGCGTCGAAAAACTGAAAACGTCGCTGATCGACCCCAAGAACGGGCAGCCGCGCAAGAACTTTGACCCCGACGCCCTCTCCGAACTTGCCGCCTCGATCGCCGCGCACGGCGTTCTGCAGCCCATTCTGGTCCGCGCGTCGGGAAACGGGCGGTACCAGATCATCGCCGGGGAACGGCGCTGGCGCGCGGCGAAGATCGCGGATCTGTCCGAAATCCCCGCCGTGATCCTCGACAGCGACGATCTTGCCGCCGCCGAGATCGCGTTGGTGGAGAACGTGCAGCGGGAAGATTTGAACCCGATCGAAGAGGCGGCGGCGTTCCGCGCGCTTGCCGGCGAATTCGGGATGACGCAGGAAGACCTGTCCCGCCGCGTGGGCAAGAGCCGCAGTTATATCGCGAACGCGACGCGGCTTCTGGAGTTGCCCGACGAGGTGAAGGCGCTCGTCTCCTCCGGCGCCCTCTCCGCGGGACACGCGCGGACGCTGCTCGGGCTCCGCGACCGCGCCGAGATCGCGCCGCTTGCCAAGCAGTGTATCGACGACGGGCTTTCGGTTCGCGAACTGGAGTTGCTCGTCAAGCGGGCGAACAAGCCCGCCCGCGAAACGCCCGAAGAGGCGCCGCAGGTCGTGGATTACGTCGCGGAACTGGAGCGGCGTATGATCTCGGACCTCGGGCGGCGCGTGAAGATCTCCGCCAAGGGGAAACAGAAGACCTTAACGCTCTATTTTGAAGACAACGAGGACCTCGACGCGCTGCTCCGCAGGATCATGGGCGACGATTTCGTGGGAGGTTTGTGATGGCTCTGCTTTCGATCGGCTCGTTTTTCGTTACCGAGTTCTTTGACCGGGAATTGCCCGCCTTTACGACGCTCCCGAACTCGATCCGGGCGTGGGAAGTGAATCTCGCGATCGGGGCGGTTCTGCTCGTCCTTCTCCTCGCGTCCGCGTTCCTCGTCTATCGCCGGAGCGTGCCCGATCGGCTCGCACGGGAACTGTTCGCGCGCAAGGCGCTCTCGCCCGACGACGCGCTCTCCCTCTCCGACCTCTCCCTCAGGCACTCGCTCCCGCTCCGCTTCTCGCTGCACGACAAAACGTCCGGGCTTCGCCGCTGCGTGCGCGTCGTCGGGGAGCCGCCGCTCGAGTACCGGAAGAAAACCCGCGCAGAGCGAAAAGAGGCGCGCAAAGCCGCCCGCGCGAACCGCGAGAAGAACCCCTTCGTCGCCATGAAGAAATATTTCTTCCCGGATCTCTCCGAAGCGCGCTTCTATATCGACGCGGAACGCACCGACGAGGTCGACCGCCGCTACGCCCAGGCGCCCCGCGTCACCCCCAAGTCCCTCGCCTGGACCGCCGCCGTCGCTGTCGTCGTCTTCTTCGTCCTCTGCCGCCTTATGCCCAACATCCTGCTGCTGCTCGATAAGATCATCAGTTGACGTTTCACGTGAAACACCCGCTTTCTTTCGGAGAACGCGGGACAAAGAACTCCGTTGTTTGACAGCCGTTTGCACGCCCGCGCCTCGTGCGCGCGGTTTCAAAAATACGACTGCCGCGGTTCTCTTTGCCTCGGCAGAACGAAACAGAGACCGCGCCGTTCGGCGCGGTCTCTCATAACGAATGCCGCCCGGAAACGGGCGGCATTTTCATAACTGCTCCGAAGGGGCGTTATTCCGTTGCGCCTCGGCGCAACTCATAACGCTTTCGCGTCGTCTTATTTCTTCAGTTCGATCTCGACGTAAATCGGTCTGTGGTCGGTCGGCAGAGCACCCATGATCACCTTATACGTCGTCGCCTTCGCCTTATAAATCAGCCCGCTCTTATACCACACAAAGTCGATGATGATCCCTTTTTCGGGGAAGGTCGCCGCGCCGCCGTTGATCTTCCGGGTCGCGGTCGTGCCGGCGTTCTGGTACCCTTCGCTCACGAGATCCGTCTGGTTGATCGTGCTCATCTCAAGGTTGAAGTCGCCGCCCAGAATGAACGGGATCTTCGGGAAGTTGGTTTTCAGATAGTTGACGATCAAGTTGATCTGCGCCTTGCACGCCTCCGTCGCGTAGTCGACGTGGATCGGAACGGCCACTATCTGCGCGTCGCTTTCTTTGTGGCGGAGTTTCGCCCAGACCATATAGCGGTCGTATTTCGAGCCGTATTCGTCGTCCTTGGCTCCGATCTGCTGACAGCCCTGGCTGACCAGGGTGAAGACCGCTTTGTTGTAGAGCATCATGACGTTTGCGCCCGCGCCCGCGACGACCTCGTAGTCCGACGCGTTTGCCATCCGGCTGCGGATCTCCTCGGCGGCGAGCGTCGAGCCGCTCTCCGGCAGGAAAACCAGGTCGGGCGACGTCGCGCTGAACGCGTCGGCAAGTTTTTTGTACTTGTCGGCGAGCGTCGCCTCTCCGCTCCTGTCGTAGTCGGCGTTCTGCACGTTTGCCGCAATGATCTTCAGAACGATCGGTTCGGGTTCCGGCTCCGCGGTCGTTGCCGCCGTGGTCGTCGCCGCAGTGATCTTCGCCACTGTTTCCGACACCGCGTCGGTCGCGGTGGTCGCGTCGGTTTCCTCGCCCGTTTCGGTCGCGCACGCCGCGAGCCCGAAAACCATCAGCCCCGCAAGCAAAACCAGCGCGATCCGTTTTGTGTTCCTCATTGTTTTGGTCTCCTTTGCATCCTGTTTCTTTCTACCTATTTGAACAGAGAATCCGTCTCTTTGAAAAACTCGCGAGAGACGCGCACGTTTTCAAGTTTCGTCCACGGCGTCACCGCCGGCGGAACCGCGTCAAGATCCCACACGTGCGCGCCGCGCAGGGAACAATCCGAACGGATAGTAACTCGACCAGACCGTCATCTTTGCCTTCAGAGAGAACATCAGAAAGGATTCTTCTTCGCTCTGTTCGGGAAGCCGGAATTCCTGAAGCCAGACCATCTCGCCCTCTCCTTTCGCATTCTGCTCCCATTATATCACGCCCCGCAGGATTTTGCAACAACAAAATGCCGCACGGCGCCCCGAACTGCGCCAGCCCCGCCGCCCCGGCTATAGGAGACACGCACAGGCGAGTGCAGAATTCCCGGTCTCGACCCGAAGGTGTACAATCGTACTCCGAGAGGGCGAGAACGGGGAGAGGAAAACGAACAAAAAAAGGAGAAAACCGCCCCACAAAAGGGGTTCCCCAGCGACGAGCGTTGGGGATCCCCGCGGGCGGTTTTCAACCTTAATTTGCGTTCCAAAAGCGGCTGCTCGCTCAGTGCAAAAAGCATCTGCAAGCGTCCCGCGATCCGTTCGTTTTCCGGTCTGTGCCGCTTGTGCGCGTCAAAGCGAGAGTATAACAGGTAAAATAACCGGGCTCCGTCCGGTCGCTTCGTAGAGGAACTTCGCGAGTTTTTCTTTCACCGCGGTCTTCATCGCCGCCCAATCGCACCCGAACTCGTCGAGCGCGCGGTTGATCGCGTCGTAGGCGATCTTCCGCGCCCGGTCCATCAGTTCCTCGTTGTCGCGGACGTAGACGAAGCCGCGCGAGACCACCTCGGGCCCCGAAACGATCTCTTTTTCGGCGGGATCGACCGTGGCGACCACGGCGATCAGCCCGCTCTGCGCCAGCGTTTTGCGGTCGCGGAGCACCACCGAACCGACGTCGCCGACGCCCGAACCGTCGACCAACACCTTTCCGGCGGGGACGGTCGCGGCGAAGCGCGCGCCCTTGCGGTCGATCTCAAGCACCTGACCGAGTTCGGTCGAGACGAAGACGTGATCCGCGGGGATGCCCATGAACTCGGCGAGCGCCTTGTTGGCGTAGAGATGGCGTTCCTCGCCGTGGACAGGCATAAAGTATTCGGGTTTGACCAGACCGATCATCAGTTTCAGTTCCTCGCGGCAGGCGTGGCCCGACACGTGGACGTCGGCGACCGCGTCGTTGACGACGTGGATGCCCGCGCGCACCAGGGCGTTGATGATCTTGCCGACCAGTTTTTCGTTGCCGGGGATCGCCGACGCAGACAGGATCACCAGATCCGAGGGCGTCAGTTTGATCTGATTGTGCTCGGAGAACGCCATGCGGTAGAGCGCCGACATCGGTTCGCCCTGCGAGCCGGTCGTGATGATGGTCAACTGCTCGGGTTTATACCGTTTCGCGTCCGCGGCGTCGATCAAAACGCCCTCGGGGACGTTCATATACCCGAGTTCGACGGCGGCGCCGATGACGTTCACCATACTGCGCCCCACGACCGCGACGCGCCGTCCGTACTTGGCGGCGGCGTTGATGATCTGCTGCACGCGGTGGACGTTGGACGAGAAGGTCGCGATGATCAGGCGCTTATCGCGGTGCTCCATGAAGATCCGGTCGAGCGACAGCCCCACCGTCCGCTCGGACGGCGTAAAGCCGGGGCGCTCGGCGTTGGTCGACTCGCAGAGCAGGAGCCGCACGCCCTCGTCCCCGAGTTGTCCGATCCGGACCAGGTCGATCATCTTCCCGTCGATCGGGGAGACGTCGAGTTTGAAGTCGCCGGTGTGGAAAACGATCCCCGCCGGGGTGTGCAGCGCGATGCAGCACGCGTCGGCGATCGAGTGGTTGACGTGAATGAACTCCGCCCGCATCACGCCGAGGTCGACGGTGTCGCCCGCCTCGACGGTGCGAAGGTCGGGCGTCTCGGGCAGGGAAGTCTCTTCGAGTTTGTTCTTGACGATCCCGACGGTCAGGCGCGTGCCGTAGATCGGGACGTTGATCTGCTGCAATACGTAGGGGATCGCGCCGATATGATCCTCGTGCCCGTGGGTGAGCAGGATCCCGCGCACGCGCTCCCGGTTCTTGACGAGGTAGGAAACGTCGGGGATCACCAGATCCACGCCCGGCATATCCTCGTCGGGGAAGGCAAGTCCGCAGTCGATCACGACGATATCCGCGCCGTACTCGATCGCGGTCATATTCTTCCCGATTTCGCCGAGCCCGCCGAGCGGAATGATCCGGAGCGTTCCGTCAAAGTTGCCCCGGTTCTGCCGCCCTGCGTTCTTGCGCGCATTCTGCTGCGCTCTTTCGCTCGTCCGTTCGCGTCTCGCACCGACGTCTTTTGACCCGCGAAGCCCGACGGGACGGGAATTTTCGCGACCGCCCCCCTTGTTCTTGCGGGCGTTCTTGCCGGCGGGGTCCGACGCCTGTCTCGGGGTCTGCCGCCTGTTCTTTTCCGCGTCGCGGCGGTTCTCGCCTTTGGCGCCCGCGCGCGCGTCCGCCCGACGTTTGCCCGGGCGGTCTTCTCTTTTGGCGGGGGCGTTCTTCTCCCCGCGTCTTAATTCCTGTTTCTGTTTTGCCATACTGTCCTTTCCGTCATACGATCAGCCCGATCACAAAAAGCGCCGCGACAGAGACCGCCGCGCCCGACAGCGCCCCCAGAAGGAACGCGACCAGGCGGCGCGGGCGGCGCACCTCGTCCGCCCGACAGCCCGAGAGGATCCGGTTCGCTTCCGCGACCATCTCGCGCGCGCTTTTCCCGGTCGGGGCGTCCGGCGCCTTCAAAAAGAAGAACGCCTCCTCAAACAACCCGCCCTCGGGATTTTTCAGATGAAGTACCCGTCTCTGACAACCTTTTACCATACGCACCCCCGAAAGATTATGTAGGGGAGGCGGGAAAAAGACCTTGCCGATCCATTTTTTCCCGCGCCGCCCGGTTCTATTCGCCGGACGGCGCGGAACGTGTTATTTTCTCCTTTTCAAAAACGCCCCGAACAGATCGAGGATGTTCCCGCTCTTGGTGCGGGTCGGCGCGATCCTGGCTTTCAGCGGCGCGCCCTTGGCGTCGGTCTCCGGGCCCTTCTCGGGGGCGGGAGCGGCGACGGTGTTCGCCTTGGGTGCCGGTTTTTCGTCCTCTTCGGCGGGGGTTTGCGCAAAATCAGGCTCCATATCCGTCTCGGGTTCCGGCTCGGCAGTCTTCTTCGGAGCAGGGGTTGCCGCCGGCTGATACGCCTTTATCGGGGCGGCGTACGCCGCCTCTCTTTTCTCGGGGAGCGGGAGCGAATCGTCGAGCAGGGCGTCGATCGACACGCCGAACAGTCGACGGAGCGAAAGCAGCGCCGCCGCGTCGGGCAGCGACAGACCCTTTTCCCACAGATACACCGCCTGCCGGGTGACGCCGACGGCGTTCGCCAGAGCGGTCTGCGTCAGTTTGTCACGCCGACGCAGCGCGAGTAGTTTCTCTCGGAAGGTCATCGCGCACTCCTTTCCGGTCAACCGGTCAGTTCTCCCCGGCGGGGAAGACGACGTTCGGGTAGTTGTCGAGATACCATACGCCCTCGATCAGGCGCAAATTGAGGATCTTCGTTACCGTTTTGCCCTCGTTCTCCCCGGTCCCGTACACGGGCACCGAGACCTTGACGAAGTCGCCGCGGTTATCGGTCACACTTGCCTTGGTAAAATCGAAAGTGCCGCCGTCGTTTTTGATCATCGGCAACTCGTCGGGATCGGCAAGAAAGCAGATGAATGCGGCGACGAGATCCCCGTCTTCGGTCGGTTCGGGCGGCGCGTACTCGACCAGAGCGGCGTTCCAGTTCCCGCCGCCCGAAAACAGCGCGGCGTTCATCGCCCTGCACATCGAGGGGCTGAAAACCCGCCGTTCGTACGCGGTCAGATCCGAAAGTCGGGAAAACCCGAATTCCCGCATCGCTTCACCGTCCACCTCGCGGTAGACGCCGACCTCCCGTCCGCCCGCAAGCAGCGGCATACCGCCCTCGGTAAAGAACAGGCGAACCCAGATCGCGGCGTCTCCGACCAGGCGCTCCGCCGCTGCGATCGCCTCTCCTTCGTCCGCGGGTTCGACCGTCGGCGCTTTCTCTTCCGTGCAGGAAGAGAGCGTCGGGATCAGAACCAGAAGCAGGAGCAGAACGAGCGCGAGCGCGCGGAACGATCCCCGGAAAACGGGATCAGATCTCTTCATTGTCTTCGGTTTCGGCGTCGTCAACTTCCTCGGATTCCCCCGCGGGCTCGGCGTCGGTCCCGGCTTCGGTCGGCTCGCCGTCCTCGGAGAGTTCGGGGTGCTCGGCGGTCTCGTCGGCGGTGATCTCCTCGTCCAGTTCTTCCTGCGGCTCGATGCGCGACAGGTTGACGATCGCCGCGCCCTCGGAGAGCCGCATCACGATCACGCCGCCCGCCGAACGCGAGTAGACGGGGATGCCCGCGACCGGGATCCGGATGATGGTCCCGTCGTTGGTGATCATCATGATATCGTCGGATTCGGACACCGCCGCGATGGCGGCGAGGTTGCCGGTCTTGTCGTTCAGGTTGTGCGCCGTAACGCCCTGTCCGCCGCGGTTCTTCAGCACGCGGAAGTCGTCGAACTCGGTGCGTTTACCGAAGCCTCTGTCGGTGATGGTGAGCAGTTGCTTGCCCTCTTCGACCAGCGCCACGCCGATCACGTAGTCGTCACCCACGAGCCGGATGCCGCGCACGCCGCGCGCCCCGCGTCCCATCGGACGGACGGTGGTCTCGCTGAACCGGGTGGCGGCGCCGCCGCGGGTCGCGAGGATCAGGTCGTCGTTGCCCTTGGTCTTACGGACGAAGAGCAGATCGTCGCCCTCGTCGAGGTTGATCGCGATCTTGCCCGAGCGTCTCTGGTACTCGAAGTCCTTGGTCGGCGTCTTCTTGATAACGCCCTTCTTGGTCACCATCGTCAGGTATTCGCCCTCGGTGAACGCGTCGATCGAGATGATCGCGGTGACGCTCTCGCCCTCGGTCAGATCGAGGATGTTGACCATGTTCGTCCCCTTCGCGGTGCGTCCCGCCTCGGGGATCCGGTAGGTCTTCTTGGTGTAGACGCGGCCCTTGTTGGTGAAGAACATCAGAAGCGCGTGGCTGTTCGCGACGATCACGTCGACCACGTCGTCCTCTTCCTTGTGTCCCATACCGATAATGCCCTTGCCGCCGCGGTGCTGCGACGAATAGGTGTCGGCGGGCTGCCGTTTGATGTAGCCGCCGGTCGTGACGGTGAGGACGCAGGTGTGCCGCGGGATCAGGTCTTCGATGTCGATGTCGTCGGTCGCCTCGACCAGTTCGGTGCGCCGGTCGTCGCCGAATTTCTCTTTCATCGAGATCAGTTCGCCTTTGACGATCTCGCGCACTCTGCCGTCGTCCGCCAGGATCGCCTGCAGATCGGCGACCGTCTCTTCGAGTTTCAGCAGCCGGTCTTCCACCTTCTGGCGCTCGAGCCCGGACAGTTTGCCGAGCGTCATTTCGACGATCGCCTGCGCCTGCGGATCGGTCAGCCCGAAGCGCTCCATCAGGTTGGCTTTCGCGTCGGGGATCGAGGAACTTGCCTTGATGATCTTGATGATCTCGTCGATGTGATCGATCGCGATCTTATACCCCTCGTAGATGTGCATCTCCTTCAGCGCGCGGTCAAGATCGAACTGCGTCCGGCGGACGATGATGCCTTCCTGGAACAGGATATACTGGTCGAGGATCTCGGGCAGCGACAGGATCTTCGGTTCGCCGTTTACCAGCATCAGCATATTGACGGCGAAGGTGTCCTGCAACTGACTGTACTTATAGAGTTGGTTCAGAATGACCTCGCCGTTTGCGTCGCGGCGGTACTCGATGACGATGCGCATACCGTCTCTGCCCGATTCGTCGCGCAGGTCGGTGATGCCCTCGATCTTCTTGTCCTTGACGAGGTTGGCGATCGCCTCGACCAACTGGCTCTTGTTGACGGCGTAGGGGATCTCGGTCACGATGATCCGGTGCTGATCGTCCTCGATGCGCGCGCGCGCCCGGACGATGACCTTTCCGCGCCCGGTCGAATACGCGTCGAGCATCCCGCGCGAGCCGTACACGATCCCGGCGGTCGGGAAGTCCGGTCCCTTGATATAGTCCATCAGTTCGGGGACGGTACATTCGGGATTGTCCATACGGTACACGATCCCGTCCACCACCTCGCCGAGGTTGTGCGGGGGAATGTTGGTCGCCATACCGACGGCGATACCGACCGAACCGTTGACCAGCAGGTTGGGGAAGCGCGAAGGCAGCACTTCGGGCTCCTTGCGCGAGTTGTCGAAGTTCGGCAGGAAGTTGACGACGTTCTTCTCGATATCCGACATCATCTGGTCGGCGAGTTTGCTCATTCTCGCCTCGGTATACCGGTAGGCGGCGGCGCCGTCGCCGTCGACGTTGCCGAAGTTGCCGTGCCCCTCGATCAGAGGATAGCGGAGCGAGAAGGACTGCGCCATACGCACCATGGTCTGGTAGA
>CACYZS010000022.1 GCA_902778985.1 uncultured Ruminococcus sp. | reverse complement strand
CGTATTCTTTCTCCCCGCGGGCGTTACTTCTTCTCCGTCTTCTTCGCCGTTTTCCGCTTCGTTGCGGGTTTCTTTTTATCGTCCTTGGGGGTGGAGAAGGCAAACTCGACGTTGCCGTCGCGCAGGACGAGTTCGGAGGCGAAGGTGCGACCCGCGCGCGAGACGAAGCCGTCGATCTTCTTGGTTTTCCCGGTCGTGAGCAGGTCGCGGGCGGCGGCGATGGGGATATCGCGGCGGCAGAGGTTGACGGGGATGGTGAACTTGCACCCGTTCTTGAACCCCATACACCCGTAGCGGAAGCGTCCGCGCACGACGTGCTGCCCGCAGAGCGGGCAATCCCCGACGATCTCGCCGAGCGTTCCGGTCTGTCCCGAATCCCCGGGCATCTGCCCCGGGATCGCGTCCTGCTGCGCGAAGATCTCCCCGATCTCACGGGCGGCGAGCGACACGCTTTCGGGCACGGTCATCTCCCGGCGGTAGACCGCCTTCAGCGCCTTGCCCATCTCGGCGGTCTTATACTTGTTCATATCGATCTTCATGCGGTCGAGCGCCTGCACCAGATACTCGCCGTCGGGCAGGATCGTATAGACGTCCTTTTTCAGGGCGATATACCGGCTGCGCTTGGCGTTCTCGATGATCCCGGTGCGGGTGGCTTCGGTGCCGAGTTCGAGCCCCAGAAAGATCGCGCGGTACTCCTCCGCGTCGTCCTCCGGCGCGCCGTCCTCCGCCGCCTTTTCGCGCTCCTCGCGGAAGGGGTTCTTCAAGAATTGGTTGAGCGTCTCGATGGTATAGTGCTTCGGCGGGGTGGTCTCCTTCTCCTCGGGGGCGAAGCGGGTGTTCACCGTATCGCCGACCGAGAGGTTCGGTAAGATCTTGTCGCGGCGGGTGTAGTCGTCGTACTTGGTCCAACCCGGCTCGACCAGAACCGTGCCTTTCAGGGTGAAGGTCTCGACGTCCCCGACCTGAACCGTGATCTCGGACCGCTCCACCTTGCATTCTTCCGAACAGAAGTTCGCGACGAAGCGGCGGAAAACCGTCGCGTAAACCTGGTTCTCCCGCTCCGAGAGTTTGCCCTTCTCGGGGATCTTGTAGGTCGGGGTGATCGCCGAGTGCGACTCGATCTTGCTGTCGTCGAAGATCGCCTTCGACTGCCTGAACGCGACGGGATACCCGAGTTTCGAGATCCCGGACAGGATCTGCCGCACCTTGTCGCACTCGTTTTTGGACAGGTACTCCGAGTTGGTACGCGGATAGGTCAGATACCCCTCCTCGTAGAGTTTCTGCACGGTCGCCAGACTGTCGTTCATCGACATCTTGTACTTTTTCCCGAGCAGGTTCTGGAGCGTCGAGAGCGAAAAGAGTTTGCCGGGGAAGAGCCGGTCGGTCTTGCTCGACTTGTCGGTCACGACCGCGGTCTCGGCGTTGAGCCGGTCGCAGTAGGCGCGCGCTTTGTCCGCCTCGTCGGCTTCGTAGCGGTTCTTCGAGATCAACTCGACGATCTCGCCCCCGGTCTTCGCCGCCGAACGCACCGAGAAATACTTCTTCGGTACAAAGTTCCGTATTTCCACGTCCCGGTCGTAAATGGCGCGCACGATGGGCACGATCACGCGTCCGACGCGCAGGAACTTCCCGCTTTTCAGGGTGGCGTAGCGCGTCAGGTTGGTCCCGTAGAGCCAGTCGATATAGGTGCGGGCGTATCCCTCGTTCGCCAGATCGTCGTACTTGTCGTCGTCCTCAAGCGAAGCGAGCGCGGAGCGGACGGTCTCGGGCGTCTGGTCGGGGAGCCAGAGCCGCTTCATGGGCTTTTCCGAGCGGAGCGCGAAGCGGACGCAGGTGCGGACGATGATCTCGCCCTCCCGGTCGGCGTCGCCCGCGTTGACGATCGCCTCGACGTCGGGACGGTTGACGAGCGAGGTGATCACGTCGAACTGCTGCCGGATCCCGGGATCGACCTTCCGGTTCTCGCCCCGGCGGAGTTCGAAGCGGAATTCGGTCGGAATACAGGGCAGAGTGTCGAGCGTCCAGCGCGCCTTGCCCGACGCGGGCAGTCCGCCCTGGTAGTCCTCGATGTCGACCAGCGAGAACAGATGCCCGAACGCCCAGGTCACAAGATACCCCGGACATTCGAGGTATCCGTTCCGCCGGACGGCGTTTCCGACGGCGGAAGCGATGTTCCGGGCAAGGCTCGGTTTTTCGGCTACGATCAGGTACATCCCGATCCTCCTTATCAGCGTGGAATTTGCATCCGGAACCGCTCCGGAGAGGGGTCAAACGCGGCGTTCCCGAGCCCCGTCGAAACTGTTCGTAAACTTTACGAAGCGCGACTCGGGGGAGCGCGGAAGCGGTCGAAACGCCGTTTGCAGCCGCTTTGTCTGTCAAGCAGTCAAAACGGAGAAAATGAAGTTTTGAAGAAAAAAGTTTCCCACCGGCGAAACTGTGGAAAATGTGGATAACTTGCGCGTCGAGGGCGTCGATTTTCGCCGTCAGGACTGATTTTGATCAAATTCGAGGGTGGTTAAGCACTCTGTCCACCGGTCGGGTTGTGGAAAACCGGGAGAAACCGGAATTTTGTCAAGGTTGCACAATTCTTCCGCGGGCGGCGACGCAACGGCGTTTGAAGACGAAGATCGTCGTTTTTTTAACGGTCTATTTTGAGACGGCGAACTTCGCAATCCTTGCGATACGGGGAGAAAAAGCGGACAGTTTCGGGGTGCTTTTGCGATCAAAAATCCCAGCCGGGGCCGTCCGCGCCGTGCATGGCGGAAAACGGACGGGAACCGGGGCTGGGAAGGGCGGGGAAACCCGCCTTACGGAAGCGTGAAGGTGTCGAGTTCGACCTCGGTCTGGGTGCTGTTCTTCATGTCGCGCAGGTTGGCGCGGCCGGTTTGCAGTTCGTTGTCGCCGAGGATCAGGGTATAGTCGGCGCCGATCTTGTTCGCGTACTTCATCTGCGCTTTCAGACTTCTGCCGACCAGATCGCATTCGACGAACGCGCCGGTGCGGCGCAGCCGTTCGGTGATGACCGCCGCGGCGACCGACGCCTCTTCGCCGAGAGCGGCGATATAGAGACGGGGGGAAGCGGGGGCGGGTTCGGCGATCCCTTGCGCGCGCATGGCGAGGATCACGCGGGTAATGCCCATCGCGAAGCCGATCGCGGGCATCGGAGCGCCGCCGAGTTCCTCGACCAGTCCGTCGTACCGACCGCCGCCGCAAACCGTGCTCTGCGCGCCGATGCCGTCGGCGATGAACTCGAAGACGGTGCGGGTGTAGTAGTCGAGGCCGCGCACGATCGCGGGATCGACCACGTAGGGGATGCCCATGCCGTCGAGCAGGCGTTTCAGCGTGTCGAAATGCGCTTTGCAGTCGGGGCAGAGGTAGTCGACGGTCTTGGGCGCGCCTTTGGCGATCGAACTGCAGATCGGGCTCTTGCAGTCGAGCAGACGGAGCGGGTTCTTTTCCAGCCGCGTCTTGCAGGTGTCGCAGAGTTCCTCACGGCGTCCGCCGAAATACGAGACCAGGGCGGAACGGTAGTCCGCGCGGCAGGTCTTGCAGCCGATCGAGTTCAGGTGCAGGGTAAGCCCTTTCAAGCCGAGCCGACGGAAGACAGACGATGCGAGCGCGATCATGGTGGCGTCGGCGGCAGGGGAGTCCGCGCCGAAGAGTTCGGCGCCGAACTGGAAGAACTCGCGGCTCCGTCCAGCCTGCGGCGCCTCGTGACGGAAGCAGTTGATCAGATAGAAGTATTTCAGGGGCATCGGCTCGCTCTGACAGCCGTGCTCGATCAGCGCCCGGACGACCGACGCCGTCCCCTCGGGGCGCAGACTGATGCGTCGGTTCTCGTCGCGGTCGACGAAGGTATACATCTCCTTCTGCACCACGTCGGTCGTGTCGCCGACGCCGCGCTCGAAGAGTTCGGTGTTCTCAAAGGTCGGGGTGCGGATCTCGCCGAAGCCGTAGTTCTTCGCCTCTTCGCGCATCAGCGTTTCGATCATGCGGTAGAGCGGCGTTTCGTCGGGCAGGACGTCGATCGTCCCCTTGATTTTCTGGATCATGGTATATCGTTCTCCTTGCGGTAATGGGGTAAAGTCGGGTCAGGGAAGATCGTCTTCCCGGTGGGAAAGACCGTCGAGCAGGCGGTCGAGGAGTTCTTTCAGCCGCTCGGTCCGTCCGGTCACTTCCAGCATCCCGAGCAGGGCTTCGAGCGCCGTGGCGCGGCGGTAATCGGCGGCGGGAACGCCGCGCGGACGGTTCAGGTGCTTCGAGTTGCGGGCGCGGTGGGCGACCGACCGCTCGCTTTCGTCGAGGTCGGCTTCGATCAGCCCGAATCCCTCGGACTGCGCCTGTGCCGTCACGTAGGCGAGCGTCAGGTGCGACAGGCGCCCCGGATCAAAGATCCCGCGCGCGACCAGCATCGAGCGGACGGCGTGGGAGAAGATCGCGTCGCCGAGAAAGGCGAGCGCGAGGGCGTCGGGAAGATCCGATTGGCGGATCCGGTCGTTTTCCATAGCGTTACTCCCGTTCCGGGCGGATGCGGTCAAATCCAACACAAAAGGGACCGCCCGTCCGGTTTATCCGGTCCCTTTCGCGCGTCCGGTCGGCTTGCCGCCCGGGCGGTTATTTTCCGAACGCCTGCTTGAACGCGTCGATCATCTCGGTAACGCTCCCGTGGTAGCGCACGACGAGCAGCGCCGCGGCGCCGACCAGTGCGACGGCAAGCGTGATGCCGAGCAGGAAGAGCGCCACTTTCAGTCCGGCGAAGCGCCCGCCCTCGTGCAGGTTGTAGTCGGGATCGTCCTCGGCGAACGCCGCCCCGACGCGGGTGGGTTCGGAGCGTTTGGCGAGTTCGGCTTCAAGATCCCGGTTCTCGCGTTCGAGATCGTCGATCCGGCGACGGTTGACCTCTTCACGCTGACGCGCGAGTTCGGTGTAGGTCACGGGGACCGGACCGTCCTTCTTGCCGAAGCGACGGTCGGCGCGCGCGGCGTAATCCCGCAGCCGTTCCATGGTCCGGGTGTCGGCGCAGCAGAGCGCGAGCAGGTAGTAGCGGTTGTCGGAGAAGGTGGTCTTCGCCTTCGCCAACTCGCGTTCCTCACGGAGCCCGAGCGAGACCAGGAGCAGACCGACGTAGACCGAGCAGTCGGCGGGATCGTCGTCGCGGACGCGCTCGAAGCACGCCTGCGCCTGTTCCCACTTTCTGCGTTTCAGGTATTTGTAACCGCGTTTCAGCGTCTTTTCGTGTTCGGGTTTGGACTGCCCGAGTTTGCGCCCCGGCGCGGCGGCAGCCGCCTTGACGGCGTAGACGTCGAGTTTGACGCGGCGCTGTTCGGCGTGATCGCCCGACGCGCGGTAGAGCGCCTCGCGGTCGCGCAGTTTTTCGTCGACCTCCGCGTTCTCGATCGCCGCCCACTCGGAATTGGTCTTCACGCCGGCTTTCGCGGCGCGTTTATCCGCCTTGTCGGCGTACTTGGCAAGACGGCGGCGCGTTTTGCCCTTCCCGAAGTGGTAGGCGAGAATATAGTCGGAATTGTCGCGGATCGGCACGCTGACCTTCGCGAGTTCCGCAGGTTTCCTACAGGAGTAAGAGCAGAGCAGACGCAACAGATACGCGCTCGCAAGATCGGGCGACCGCTCGAGCAGATCGTCGAGGATCGCGCGGGCTTTGGCGTATTTGTCGCGTTTGATCAGCCGCGTCGCTTCGGCAAGCGCGTCGTCCTCTTCCTTGACTTTGGCGTGCGTTCCGGCGATGACCGCGTTCTTGGTGCGGCGCTCGGCGTCCTGCGTCAGGGTGTCGCGGCGCGCGATGCGGCGGTCTTCGATCCGTTTCTTCTCGGCGCGCGTCGATTTCTCGGTCGCCTTCGCCGACACGACGCCGAGGCGTTTGTCGACCTTCTCGGCGGCTTTGGTCAGGCGCTTGCGCGCGTCGGGCGTCGAGAAACGCACCGCGAGGAAGAAGGTCTCGTCGCCCGAGAAGGAGCGGCGGCTCTTTTTAAGGTCCTTTTCGCGTTTCAGTTGCAGGTCGCAGAGCAATTTTCCGAGGTACGCGTCGCCGTTGGCGGGATCGAGCGCGAGGATCTCGGAATAGACCTCGTCGGCGCGGGCGAACTTGCCGCGCTTATGCAGTTTCCGCGCACGTGCGAAGAGCGGTTCGAGTTTGGCTTCGGTATCGCGGAGTTCCGAAATGTAGTATTCGTTGTCGGCGACCACGCCCTCGGCGTCGCGCATCGCGGCGCGCAGGCGGATGACCTCTTCTTCCTTGGCGTGCAGGCGCGCGAGCAGTTCGGCGCGGCGCTCGGAGGACGCCAGGGCGTTTTCTTTCGCCAGTTCCGCCGCCTCGATCCGCGTCAGGTAGACCTCGCGTTCCGCGGCGCGGAGCCGCGCGGAGATCTCCTCGGGGGTCAGACGCGAGACGTCGTACATTCCGTACGCCCCGTAGGCGAGCATCTGCTCGATCCCGTCGAGGCGATGGTTCATTTCTGCGCGCATCTCCTGCAGTCCCGCGCCGGTCGCGTTCGCGGCGTCGTTGTCGACCGCGGGGAGCACCACGATCCCCGCGCCGCCTGAGACAGGCGTCTGCCCGGCGGAGGCGAGGTAACGTTCCAGACGGCGGCGCATCACGCGCGAGCCGTAGTGCATCGCGAGCAGGAAGTTGGGATCGGTCCCGAAGGGTTCCTTGCAGTGCGCGAGTTTCTTTTCCTGTTTCAGTTTCAGCGAAACGAGCAGCAGCCCGAGGTAGGCGTCGGCGCATTCGCCGTCGATCGCGAGCGCGGCGTGATACAGGTCTTCCGCCTTCGCCCATTTCTTCTTTTCGCGGAACGCGTCGGCGCGGTCGAGGATCTTCGAGATCCGCTCGTTCCGCTCCTTCTCGGCTTTCTCGTCGTTGAAGTTTGCCGGCAGGGAAGCGTTGATCTCCGCGACGCGGCGATCGGTGTCTGCCTCCGCCTGGCGGAAGCGTTCCATCTCGCGGATCGCCTGGCTGCGTTCGATGACAAGCGCGGAGCGCGTCGAGGCGTCGGCGTAGTTCATCAGACGGCGGTTGAGCGCGCCCGTACTGTAGTTCAGGGCGAGCAGGAAGTAGCGGTGATCCGACAGGCTGCCCGCGTATTCGGCGAGGCGGCGTTCCTCGGTCAGGTTGAGTTCGGCGAGCAGTTTGTTGCGGTAGGCGTACGCGGACTCGGGATCGGTCTTCAGGATCTCGTCGGCGTAGGCGTCGGCTTTCTTCCATTTCCGCTTCGCGAGGGCGCGGTTGGATTTGTTCAGCAGTTTCTGGTTGCGCTTGCGGTCGATCGAGTCGGAGAGCCGCGCCGTCATACGGCGGTCGGTGTCGGCGATCTCGGACTCGGCGCGGCGTCCGGTCTCGGTCTCGGGGACCAGAACCGGCGTCACGGGCGCGGGCGCGGGTTCCTCGGCGGGCGCCGGTGCGGGCGCGGGCGCGGGAACGGGTGCGACGACGGGGATCACCGCCGCCGGAGCGGGAGCAGGCGCGGGCGTGGGAGCCGGCGCCGGTTCGGCAGGACGGATCGGCTCGGCGGGGGCGGGCGCGGGTTCGGGTTCGTCGGTCTTGTGCGCGGCGACCAGCCGCTTGCCCCGCAGGGCTTCCTCGTTATCGGGTTCCACCGCCAGAATATCGTTCAAGGTCGCGTCGGCGCGCATCCACTGTTTGGCGTTGATGGCGCGGAACGCCGATTTGAGCCGCTGTGCGGTCAGGGAAGACTGACCGGGCGTTTTCTCGGACTGCGCCGCTTCGACCGCGGCGCGGTTGGCTGCCTCGGCACGGCTCGCCGCTTCCTCTTTGCGGGCGTTCTCGCGCTTCTGATCCGCCATCGACAGACGGCCTCTCGCCGCGGGCGCACCGGGACGGTAATCGTCGGGAGTGAGAGCCGGGACGGGGGTAACGGGCGCGGCTTCGGGGACCGTCAGCGGGGTTTCCGCTCCCAGTCCGAATTTCATACCGCAGGCAGGGCATACGCCCCCCGTGAGATTGCCGTCCGGTCGGACGGCGCCGCCGCATTTCGGGCAAGTCATCTTCCTGATTTCCATTTCGGCTCTCCTTGTGGGTTTTGGATTTCGAGAGGTCGGTTTCAAAGAGACTGCGACAGTTTTACATATAATATTATAACATATCTTTTCGTAAAGTCAAGGTCGAAATCCGGTTTTTCCCCTGTTTTTCGTTCGGTTCCGGGCTGTCCCGGAAAAGAAAAAAGACCGGGCGGGATCGTTGCCGATCCCGCCCGGAAACAGTCGATTTTTGGCAACCGCCCCGCCGTCATTCGTCCCCGAACAGCACCCCGGAGAAGGTCGCGTTGGCGGCAGAAACGCGGCTCGCGTAGTCGGACGCGATCGCGTCCAGTTCCGCCGCCCGTGCGGACGCCTCGGCGTACCCGGCGTTCGCGTAGGGGAGCAAGAGGATCGCGGCGCGGATCAGGCGATACAGCTCGCGCATGGTCTTGCCCTCGATGGTCACGTCGTTGCGATCCATCCGGAACCGCGCGGTGTAGGTCGCGTCGGCGCTTGCCTGCCGGATGGTTTTATCCCAGCCGAGGAAGGTGTAGTCGAAAAGGTTGGACGGCAGTTCGGTCGCGCCGTCGAAGTGCGGCGTTTCCCCCTTCAGGCAGACCGTCTCGTACGACGTCCCGCCGATCACCCAGGTAATGACGTAGCCGCCCGCCGTGTAGACCTCTTCGGTGACGTTGCCGCTGTTGGGGTCGGACATCAGCGCGAGGGTGAAGGAGATCGTGCGGTCGTCGGCGCTCGCCCGCATCCCGAAGATCAGTTTCGAGCGCCCGTTGTAGGTGCAGATCACGGTGGGTTCCGCTTGCGTGACCGGGTCGTAGGAGTAGACCTTCTTGTTGCCGTTCCAGTAGAGTTTGCCGTTGAGATACCAGAGCCCGGCGTAGATCCCGTTCCAGGTCCCGCCGAAGAAACCGCTCTCGCGCCAGGACAGCCCGAGGTCGCGGAGAACCGTGAAGGTCTCGGTCCCGGGATCGTAGGTCACGAGGCTGCCGTCGCTGATCGCGTAGATCGCGTCGTCCGTAAAGATGAAGGGCGTGGTCACGTCGGCAAAGAAGCCGTCGTATTTGCCGTTGGTCGCCCGGACGGGGGACACCCATCCTACGCCCGTCGTATCGTGATGGTTCCGGTCGTCGTCGTAACCCTGATCGAAGAACGAGTCGGACGCCAGGAAATAGTCGTGCGAGACCTGCCCGTAAAAGCCCTTGTCGTCCCGGTCGTCCCAGGTCACGTCCATGTGGTACCAACTGTTACCGATCTTGACGATGTTCCACTCGTGGTTCAATCCCTTGCAGGAAACGCACTCGCACTCGATGCCGAGTTCTTTGAGCAGGTAGCGGGTGAGCAGCGAGTACGCCTGGCAGACGCCGATCCCGGTTTTCAGCATGGCGTAGGCGTCGTAGATCTCAAGGTCGTGGTCGTAGTCGTAGTGCAGCGCGACGTAGTCGTGGACGAAGGCGACCTTCTCCCAGTCGGACATGGTCGGATCGACCTCGGCGATGATCGCGTCGGTCATTTCGTGGAACTCGGCGAGCATCGCGGGGATCTCGTCGACGTTGTCGGGGTAGAGCGGGCGGATGGTCTGGATGATCCCCGATCCCGCGTAGCGGGTAAAGGAATAGTGCCCGTCGATAAAGAACAGTTCCGCCTCGGAATAGAAGAGCATCGCGAAGACCTCGCCGATCTGTTCCTCGTTGAGGTTGTATTCGGAAACGCTGATCTCGGTCTTGCATTTCAGGATCTCGCCGAGAAGGTATTGGTAGACGTCGCTCTCGGTGATCAACTCGCTTTCGGGCGAACCCGACTGCAGGGCGGGGACCGACGCCTCCTGGCACTCGGCGGCGGGCGCCACCGTCCCGAAGGGCGCGACCAGCGGGAGCAGCAGGAGTACGGCGAAGAGCAGCGCCGCGATCCGGCGGATGGCGGCGACGGGAACGGTTTTCATATCCAACTCCTTTCAAAATAAGGGAGAGTTTCTTTTTTCATTATATCACCCGCGCGGGGATTTGTCAATCGAGACCGCCGGAAACGGGCGGCGTCGGGAAAAAGGCGGCTCCCGCGTTTGGCGGGAGCCGCAGAGGAAGACGGTTATTTGCGCTTGGCGATCGCCGTTACCGTCACGCCCTCGGGAAGTTTGATCCCGCGCACGCCGTACGTGCGGCGCCCGGTCACGGGGATCGGATCCTTGCGCGGTTTCTTCTTGCCGTCCGAGAGCAGCATATCGACGGTCGACGCGCCGCCGAGCAGTCCCGCGTAGATCAGTTTGTCGCCGTCGCGGAGCAGAGCCGACTCGTACTTCTTGCGGTTGATCTTGTACTCGGCGAACGCGGAGCATTTCAGCATCCCGCGCTCGGTCGCGGTCAGGAGGATCTCGTCGTCGGGGAGCGTGGACGGCAGGACGCAGAGCAGGTAGTCGTCCGAGAAATCGCGGATCAGTTTCTCGGGGATGACGCCCTTGTCCTTCGCCGAGCGGCACTCGGGGATGTCGCCGGCGCAGAGTTGGTACACGCCCGCCCGGTTCCCGAGGAAATAGAGGGTGACGTCGGTCCGCGTTTTGACGAACAGTTCCTCGGGGGTGGTTGCTGATTTTTGCATATTTTCAAAGATCTTTTCGCTTACGCGGTGGAGGTTCCCGGTCTCGTCGATATACGCGACGGTGTCCTCCGGAAATCGTCGAGCCGTACGGTCTCCTCTTCGATCTCGCCGGCAAGTTCGGTGCGGCGCTCGGAGTGCAGCGCCCGCTTGACGTCCTTCAGCGACGCGATGATCTCGCGATCCATCTCAAGGGGATCGGCGAGCAGGCGTTCGTAGTTGGCGATGTTCTCGCGCACCTTCGCCAGTTCGTTTTCGAGGGTCTCGATCTCAAGACCTGTCAGCCGGCGGAGTTTCATTTCGAGGATCGCTTCCGCCTGCCGGTCGGTCAGGTTGAATTCGGCGCAGAGTTGTTCCTTGGCGGCGGCGGGGGTCTTGGAGCCGCGGATCACCGCGATCACGCGGTCGATGTTCAGCGCCGCGATCGTCAGTCCGCCGAGGATCTCCTCGCGGTCGCGGGCGACGCGCAGGTCGTAGTTGATCCGGCGGCGTTCGATCTTGCGCCGGAAGGCGACGTAGTAGTTGACCGCTGCGACGAGAGGCAGTTGCATCGGGCGCCCCTCGGCGATCGCGTTCATATTGACCGCAAAGGTCTTCTGCAGGTCGGTGTAGCGGTAGAGGTAGGTCAGCAGTTTGGCGGCGTCGTAGCCCCGCTTGACCTCGATGACCGCGCGGATGCCCGTCCGGTC
This sequence comes from uncultured Ruminococcus sp., assembly GCA_902778985.1. GTDB lineage: Bacteria > Bacillota > Clostridia > Oscillospirales > CAG-272 > UBA1740. The sequence continues at coordinate 7,119 of CACYZS010000022.1, read as the reverse complement.
GGACTCGTCCCGCACGTCCGAGATCTGCTGAATGATCTCGCGCTTTCCCTGCGCGTGTTCGAGCACCTTGGCGAGCAGTTCCGCCTTGTTCGACTGGAAGGGGAACTCGGTCACGACGATATTGCTCTTCCCGTCCGGGAGTTTCTCGATCTCGGCTTTGGCGCGGACGTAGAGTTTGCCTTCGCCCGTCGCGTAGATCGCGGGCAGATCCTGCGGGTTGACGATGATGCCGCCGGTCGGGAAATCCGGACCTTTGATATGCTTCATCAGTCCGTCGAGCGTGATCTTCGGGTTCTTGACCGCGGCGATGACGCCGTCGATCACCTCGTCGGGGTTGTGGGGCGGGATGTTGGTCGCCAGCCCGACCGCGATACCCGCGGAGCCGTTGATCAGCAGGTTGGGGAAGAGGGCGGGAAGCACGTCGGGTTCCCTTCGGGTGTCGTCGAAGTTGAGAGACGACGGCACGGTCTCCTTCGCGAGATCGCGCATCATCAGGAGCGCGGCGGGCGCCATGCGCGCCTCGGTGTACCGGAAGGCGGCGGCGGTGTCGCCGTCCATCGAACCGAAGTTCCCGTTCCCTTCGACCAGCGGCACGCGCATATTGAAGTCCTGCGCCAGACGGACCATCGTATCGTAGATGGAACTGTCGCCGTGGGGGTGGTATTTTGCCATGGTCTCCCCGACGATGTTCGCCGATTTGCGGAAGGGCTTGTCGGGCGTCAGCCCGGCTTCGTTCATCGCGAACAGGACGCGGCGTTGCACGGGTTTCAGACCGTCCTCCACCCGCGGGACCGCGCGTTCGAGTATGACGTGTTCGGAATAGGGCATCATGGAGGCGTGCATCACGTCTTCCATGTTGCGTTCAAGGATCACGGTATTGTCGACCGTTTCTTTCGGCGTCTTTGACTGTCGGCTCACCTTTTACACCTTCACTTTCTTGGCGAACGCGTCCACTTTGTTGAAGTCGGCGTGCGCGAAAATGTAGTCCTGCCGGCGGGCGGCGTCGTCGCCCATCAGAATAGTCACCATGTTCTCGGCTTCCGCCGCGTCCTCGATCCCGACGCGGATCAGCGTCCGGTGCGCGGGGTTCATCGTGGTCTCCCAGAGCAGTTCGGGGTTCATCTCGCCAAGCCCTTTGTAGCGCGAGATGACGTAGGCGGAACTCTTCTCAAACTGGGACGTGATCTTCTCACATTCGGCGTCGTCGTAGGCAAACCAGACCTTGCCGTCCGACTTGCGTTCGACGCGGTAGAGCGGCGGCATCCCGATATAGACGTGTCCTTCGAGGATCAGTTCTTTCATGTAGCGGTAGAAGAAGGTCAGGAGCAGCGCCCGGATATGCGCGCCGTCCTGGTCCGCGTCCGCCAGGATGATGACCTTGTCGTAGCGGAGATTGGCGATGTTGAAATCGCGTCCGACGCCGGTCCCGAGCGCCGTGATGATCGAGCGGATCTCCTCGTTTGCGAGCAGGGCTTCAAGGCGGCGCTTCTCGCTGTTGACAGGCTTGCCTCGAAGCGGCAGGATCGCCTGGAAGTTCCGGTCGCGCCCCTGCTTCGCGGACCCGCCCGCCGAGTCGCCCTCGACGATGAACATTTCGTTTTTCGAGTAGTCGCGCCCGATGCTCGCGGCGAATTTGCCGACCAGCGCCGTGACCTCGAGACTGTTCTTCTGGCGGGCAAGGTCGTTTGCCTTTTTGGTCGCCTCGCGCACCCCGCGCGCCGCCTTCGCCTTCTCGAGCGCCGCCTTCACGACCGCCTGGTTGGAGCGGTTCTGGGTGTAGCGTCCGAGTTGCTCGGTCACGATGGTCTCGACCGCCGTGCGCACCGAGATATTGCCGAGTTTGGTCTTGGTCTGCCCCTCGAACTGGGCTTCCTTCATCTTGACCAGCAGGATGACGGTCAACCCCTCGCGCAGATCCTCGCCGATGTAGTTGTCGTCCTTGTCTTTCAGCACGCCGAGTTCGCGCGCGGCGGTGTTGAAGACCTTGGTCAGGGCGGTCTTGAACCCGGTCTCGTGCGTGCCGCCCTCGGTGGTGCGGATATTGTTGACGTAGGAAAGAATGGTCTCGTTGTAGCCGTCGGTATGCTGGATCGCCGCGGTCAGGCGGATGCCGTCGGACTCGCCCGAGATCAGGATCGGTTCTTCGTAGAGCGGTTTCTTCCCCTGGTGGAAGAACTTCATGTAGTCGACAAGACCGTTCTTGTAACTGTAAACGAAGGCGTTTTCGCCCTCGGTTTTGCGCTCGTCTTTGAAGGTGATGGTCAGCCCGGCGTTCAGAAACGCCAGTTCGCGCAGTTTGTTCTGGATCGTGTTGAAATCGAAATGGATCGTGTTGAACACCCGGTCGTCGGGCATAAACGTCACCGAGGAACCGTGCCCCGGCACGTCGCGCCCCGTGACGCGGAGTTTGCGTTTCAGCACGCCCGAGCGGACGTTTCCGTTTTCGTCCTCGGGACTCTCAAACTCGATGCGGTAGCGTTTGCCGTCGCGGATCGATTCGGCGACCAGCCAACGCGAAAGGGCGTTGACGACCGAAGCGCCCACGCCGTGAAGTCCGCCCGCGTACGAATAACTCTTGCCGTCGAATTTGCCGCCCGCGTGCAGTTTTGTAAAGATCAGTTCGATACCCGGCACCTGCGTTCCCGGGTGGATGTCGACCGGCATCCCGCGTCCGTTGTCGGTGACGGTCAGACTGCCGTCGGGGTGGATGGTCACGTCGATTCTGTCGGCGAAGCCGTTCGCCGCCTCGTCGACCGCGTTGTCGACGATCTCCCAGACCATATGATGCAGTCCTCGGACGTCGGTGTCCCCGATATACATACCCGGGCGCCGTCTGACCGGTTCCAGTCCTTCCAGAACCGTGATGGAACTCGCATTGTATTCGTTTTTCGCCATGAGTTCGGTTCCCTCCGGTAATGCGGTTTTCGTTCTATTTAATCATTATACCTTTTTTCTCCCCCGGTGTCAAGCGGTTTTCCCACAGGTTGATGTCAAAAAGCCGTCTCTATCTACATATAGTTGTCGAATTCGCCGAAAACGAGATTATACGAAAAGAGCGGGCGCCCCGGAACGGGGCGCCCGCGACAGGCGTTTGGGATTGGCGTCAGTCGCCGTTGTTCATCGCGGCAAGGAACGCTTCGATGTCTTCCGCCGTGATGGTTTGATCGGGATCTTCGAGTTTCGCTTTGAGGTCCGCGTCCTGCGCAAGCGCGTCGGCGAGCAGATCTTTTGCGATATCGAGCATCGCGCTGTCGATCGTGACGTCGGGGTTATCGTCCAGAGCGGACTGCACGTCGGTACCGATGAACTGATCCGGATCGTTGAAGAACGCTTCCAGATCGGAACTGTCGACGCCGTTCAGGGCGTCCGCGATCGCGGTCGTCATCTGGTGGTACTCGACGTATTCGGGCGAATCGGCTTCGGGGATGTCGACGAAGTTGGCGACAACCGCTTTGATCGCCGCCTGCTCGAGGGCGTCGCAGACCGCGGCGTATCTGTCGTTGGCGCGCAAAACGGTCCGGATATCGGGGATCAGCGTCGGATCGTTCGAGAGTTTGTCCTTCATGGCGTCGGAGTCGTCGATGATCGGGAAGAGCCCGTGCTGCTCGAAGACGTCCATCAGATCGACCAGAGTCTGGAAGTCGTTGGCGACCACAGATCTGCCCGCGGGCATACCGGTCGGGGTGTTAGGGTCGTCGTCGGCGCTCGACGCTTTCAATACGGCGTAGAGTTTGGTCATCACGTCTTTGAATTCTTCGCTGACTTCGGGCGCAGGGATCGAGAGGAATTCTTCTCCGCTCTCCCACGCACCGCCTGCGGCGTTCAGTACGGCGGCGATCAGACGCGGGAAAAGTTCGGATTTGTCGATGTCGTTTACCAGCGTAGAGCGCGGCGACGTTGTCGGTCTCTTCCTTGATGTTGACCTCTTTGCCGTCGACCTCGTAGCGCATCAGGGAGTTGCAGATCGGGGTGCCGGCGTACTTGTCCACCAGTTGGTAGATCGGCGCGTCGGTGATGGCGAGCATCTGTTCCTTATATCCCGCGAGTTGGTCGACCGCGGCGACGTTGTAGCGATCGTCCTTCTCCTCTTCGATCGTGTCGATCGCCGAGACGGCGTTGGTCAGCAGACCGCAGAGCGGGACCATGATCGCGACCGTCACGACGGCGCCCTGTACCGCGCCGATCACGCCGCCGAGAAGGCGGAAACTGTGCTTCGGACCGGCGAAGAAGCCGATGATCATCGAAACGATCTCAAGCACGAACGCCGCGACGATGAACAGCGCGGTGAAAACGATCGGCGAGAGGATCGCGACCGGAAGACCGATCAGCAGTTCGTAGGCGTCGGGCACCTGCTCCTTCAACGTGTCGAGGAAGGTGATCTTCAGAAGGGCGAGCAGTTTTTGCGTCCAGGGGTGATTCAGCACCTTTTCGGTGTTGGTCAGGAAATACCGGCACGCAAAGAGCGAGCCGAAGAAGGCGATCGCCACGGTGAGGAAGCGGATGAACGCCCGCTTGAACCCCCGGAACAGACCGAGAAGCGCCCCGAAACCGATCAGGACGCCCGCCAGGATCAAAAGGACGGTCGCGCCGTTGTTAAGAACAAAATCCATTCTATGTACCTCCGTTTATACGTCTGAATAGCGTCAGATCAAGCCGCGCTGCCGCATCAGCATCACGCGCGAAAGCGCCGCCTGGGTCTTCCCGTCCGGGATGTTGCCGGAGAGGATCGCGTCGCAAAGGTCTTCGAGCGGGATCCTGCGCACCGAGAGAAATTCGTCGTCGTCAAGGTCGCGCTCGCCCTCCGAAAGATCGGTCGCGAGGTAGAGGGTGATGCGTTCGTCGACGATCGCGGGCGAACCGAAGTAGTCGCCGAGGCAGATCAGTTTGCCGGCGACAAGCCCGGTCTCCTCGCGGAGTTCGCGGCGCGCCGCCGCTTCGCGGTCCTCGTCCGGGGAGTCGAGTTTCCCCGCCGGGATCTCGAAGAGGATCTTGCCGACAGCGAACCGGAACTGTTCTTCCACCGCGACCGTTCCGTCGGAGAACAGGGGAACGACGGCGACGGCGCCCTTGTGCCGGATCAGTTCGCGCGTCGCGATCCGTCCGTTCGGGAGTTTGACGCGGTCGACCTCAAGATCGAAGACGGCGCCCGAAAAGAGCCGTTCGCGGTCGATCTCGGTTTCCACCAGTTTTTCGGGTTCGGTCAGGATCCGCGGAAATCTTTGGTCCTCTCGGGTGCTTTTCATCGCGTTCCTCCGCTGCTTGTTTCGAGATGAGTATAGCACAAATCCCCTTTCCTGTCAAGACCGAAAAAGGTCGGCTCGCCCCGTTCCCTGTCTTGGCTCAGGGGGCGGAAACGCTCTTCCTGCGGCGGGGGCAGAGCAGGCAGAAGGGCAAAGCGAGCAGGCACCAGAGCAGCGAATAGGGAAGGCAGATCTGCCCGAAAAGATGCAGGGGGAGCGACGAGTAGTCCCAGACGTCAAGACCGAGGGCGAGATTGAAGATCACGCCGAACGCCAGTTCGGTCAGCGTGATCGCCGCCCCCGAGGCAAGCAGCCGCAGCGGGAGCGATCCCGGGGCAAGCCGTCGGTTGATCAAGAAGAGCAGAAGGGCACAGATCCCGCCCGCGAGCGACATGGTCGGGTGGGTATCCCCGCGCCACAGGATCTCGAGCGCGGGGTAGCCGAGCGCCCCGAAAAGGAAAACCGACGCGCCTGTTCGCCGTTTTTTCATAGCACACCTCCGCCGGGAATACCGGCAGGGGTTAGGATACCCCCCGGGGTGGGGATTATGTATACGGGCGCGCGCGTAAAAGAAAAAAGAGGGAAAACCCCTTGCAAATCGGGCGGCGAACAGGTATAATAGAAACGTAAAACATTAAAAAGGAGATTTTTCCTATGAAACTCGGCGTTCTGACCAACCTGTTCGGCAAAATGTCGCTCGAAGAGGCGCTCACCAAGTTCGAGGCGCTCGGCATCGAGGCGGCGGAGATCGGCTGCGGCGGCTATCCCGGCAAGGCGCATTGCGATCCGAAGATCCTGTTAAACGACCAAAAGGCGCTCGACGAGTTCAAGGCGACGCTCGCGCGCCACCATATCGAACTCTCCAACCTGTCGGCGCACGGCAACCCCGTCCACCCCGACAAGAAGATCGCGAAGGCGTTCCACGACGACTTTATCGACGCGGTCCTGCTCGCCGAGAAACTCGGCGTCGACACCGTCGTTACCTTCTCGGGCTGCCCCGGCGGTTCCCCCGATGATAAGACCCCGAACTGGGCGACCTGCGCCTGGCCGGAGGATTTCCGCACCGTTCTCAAATATCAGTGGGACGAGGTGCTGATCCCCTACTGGAAGAAGACCGCCGAGTTCGCGAGAAACCACGGCGTCACCAAGATCGCGTTCGAAATGCACCCCGGCTTCTGCGTCTATAACCCCGAGACCATGCTCCGCATCCGCGAGGCGGTCGGCGAGACGCTGGGCGCGAACTTCGATCCCTCTCACCTGATCTGGCAGGGCATCGATCCCGTCGCCGCGATCCGGGCGCTCGAGGGCGCGATCTACCACTTCCACGCCAAGGATACCAAACTCGATAAGTACAACGTCGCGAAGTTCGGCGTGCTGGATACCAAGCGGTACCAGGACGAGGCGCATCGTTCCTGGATCTTCCGTTCGGTCGGCTACGGCAACGGTATGGACTACTGGCGCGATATCATCTCGGCGCTCCGTCTGGTCGGCTACGACAAGGTCATGAGCATCGAGCACGAGGACAGCCTGATGACCCCCGAAGAGGGACTGCGCCACGCGGTGGAGTTCCTGAAGCAGTCGATCATCAAGGAGCCGAAGCCGGGAACTATTTCCTGGGCTTAAAAGGCGACGGGCGATCACGGGAACCCCCAACGCTCGTAAACTCACGTCGGGGAACCCCTATCGGCACAGACCGGAAAACAAAAGGATTATATTGTAGTTCGTCGGTGCTTTCTGCTCTGTGCGAAATCCCTACGTAGCAAATTGCATTTTTAAGGTGGAAACCCGCTCGCATTCGCGAGCGGGTTTCTCCATTGGATTCTATTTTTGTTTTCCTCTCCCCGTTCTCGCCCTCTCGGAGTACGATTGTACACCTTCG
>CACYZS010000021.1 GCA_902778985.1 uncultured Ruminococcus sp. | reverse complement strand
AAGAAGATCTACGACGGTGGCTCGAAAAAGATAGCGCGGGAGACCTACTACGCGGTCCGCAACGGCACGCTCGGCCTGAACACGCTCGATCCCGGCTGCACCGAAGAGGCGGGCGGCTGGTACAACCTGATGGTGCAGTGGTTCTATAACAATAACACGCGCGGTCAGACCGTAGCGGAGAGAGCCGGTTGGATCGACAACGCCGTCCAAAAGGGCGGCTGGCTCCTGATCCTCGGGCACGATTTCCTCGGCACTGCCGACGACGACCTCAGCATCACCGAAGCGGAGGGCGAAGCGTTCTACAAGCACGCCTCGACCTACATTCAATCGGGCGAACTCTGGGCGGCGACCTTCGTTGAGGCGACCAAGTACATCCGCGAGCGTCAGAGCGCGACCGCGTACCGCCACATGGAGAACGGCGTGCTTACCCTCGGTCTCAAGATCGACCGCACGACCCCCGACGGCAAGCCGCTTGACGAAAGCATCTTCAACTATCCCCTGACGATCAAGGCGCGCGTCCCCGCGGGTTGGAACTCCGCGTCCTACGAACTGAACGGAAAGACCGTCACGGCAAACGCCTTTACCGATCCCGTAAACAACCAGAAATACGTGCTGGTAAATGTCGTCCCCGGCGGGGACGGCGCAGTCTCGACGGTCACCGTTACCCGCGTGAATTGACGCACGGACGCACCCCTCTCGGGGAGCAATCGAAAGCAAATAACTGGATAAAATCGCGCATTGAACGGAAAAGCGAAAAATGGTATAATTAAATAGTGTAAAGAAACGCTGTTTTTGCAGGAAGGGGGGAGCCCGTGAAAAAAAGCATCGCGCTGACGCTGTGTCTGGTGCTTCCCTTCCTGTTTCTGTTCGCGTCCTGCGGCGGGGACGGGGACGCGAGCGACGCGACGACCAAGACCGCCGCCGCGACGACCGAGCCCGGGGGGTACACCGTGACCTTCCTCGTCGGGAAAAAGCAGTGCAGGGTGAAAGCCGAGCCCGGGAGCGTTCCCGCGTGCCCCGTCGATCCCGTCGAAGCCGCCGCCGAAGATTACACCGTCCGGTTCACCGGATGGGATAAGGAGATCGTTGCCGTGACCGAAGATACGACCTACACCGCGACCTACGCGAGCGGCGCCGAGATCCTCGCCGCCAGGAACGGGGCGAAGGGCATCTTCACCATGACCTACGACGACGCCCAGTTCGACACCGCGAAATGGGTGAACGAAGAAAACAAGAAATACGGACTGAAGGGTTCGTGTATGCTGATCGCCGGGTGGACGAGGGTCACGAACAACCTTTCGGGTTGGACCACGCTCTTCGCCGACGGGACGCTCGAACCCGAGAGCCACAGTATGAACCACGACACGCTCCCCGCCGAGGGGACAAGCAAGTTCGAGACCAACAAGATCTACAACACGCAGCCGAAGTACCAAACCGAACTGGTCGACGCGCAAACGCGTTTAAGAGAATACTTCCCGGGTAGCGACGTCCTCTGTTTTGCCCCGGCGAGCAACACGCTCTCGACCTACAGTTACGCGGTGGGGACGAACGGAGAGGCGGATCTCTCCCGCCCGATCCAAGACGGCGGTGCGGAGAAGGTCGCGAAAGAGACCTACTTCGCGATCCGGCAGGGTTCCCGCGGCATCCAGCCGCTCGATCCCACGTTCGGACCGGAAGCGGGCAGTTGGTACAACCTCAAAATGCAGGGCTTCTCCTCGTTTGACGAGGCGGAAAAACTGAGCGTTTCCAAGCGTTGGATCGACCAGGCGATCGCGGAACGCGGCTGGCTGATCGTGATGTGCCACGGGATCGACGGTCCGAACGCCAAGGGCACCTCGCCGCTTGAAATAAGCGAGGGCGACGCCGACAAACTCTTTGCCTACGCCGGGGCGTACGTCGAGAGCGGCGACCTCTGGTCGGCGACCTTCGGAGAGGCGACCAAGTACCTGCGCGAGCGCCAGAACGCCACCGTCAAAGAGTACTACGACGCGGATCGGATCTACGTCGAAATGCAGATCAACCGAACCTGTTCCGACGGCAAATACCTGGACGAAAACGTCTTCAACTACCCCCTGACCGTCGAGGTGCGCGTCCCCGCCGACTGGCGCGCCGTCACCTACCGCCTGAACGGGAAGCGCGAGACCGCGCCCGTCTACGCCCGCGACGGCGTGACCTACGCGATGGTGAACGTGGTCCCCGGCGCCGACGGGGCGAAGACCCTGGTCTCGGTCGCTCCCGCGAACTGAAAGACCGCCCGCTTTCTTAAAACCACAATCGGAAGGAGTTTTCCGCCGTGAAACGTTTGCTTTGCTCTCTTCTCGCGTTTGCTCTGATCCTTCCCTGCCTGCTCCTGTTCTCCGCCTGCGGCACGGACGGGGATGGGGCGGGCTACACCGTCAAATTCTCGGTCAACGGAAACGTGACCAAGGTGACCGTCCCCGCGGGGGAGATCCCGGAATATCCCGGCGAGACGAGTTGGGAGACCGACGAGCATTACTATACGATCACCGGTTGGGACAAGGAATTTGCCCCGGCGACCGAAAACGTCACCTATACCGCGACGGTCGCGGAATACGGGCTGACGGTCTACAGCATCCGCTTCAATATGCCGGGCGGGATCGTCTCCGTCGACGTCCACGAAGGCGAGACGCCGACGCCGCCGGCGGGATACGAAACCGACCTGACCAAAACGGGCAAAGTGGGCACCTTCACCGGTTGGAGTCCCGAACTGGTCGCCCCGACCGCCGAAAACATGGAGGGCAAAAAAGTGAAGGTTTACAACCCCGTCTACTCCTACGCGACGCGGACCTACACGATCACGTTCAACGTCAAGGGGACCGCCCACACGGTCACCGCCGCCTACAACACCATGCCCGCCTGCCCCGTCGATCCCGCGTCGCAAAACAACCGGGACGGCAGTTTCGTCGGGTGGGACAAGAAGATCGTCCCGGCGTCGGACGACGCGACCTATACCGCGTGGTACGGCACAGCCGCCGAGGTCACGCCGGTCAAGGACGGGGCGAAGGGTATGCTCACCATGACCTACGACGACGGGTTCTACGAGACCGCGGTCTGGGTCAACAAGGAAAACAAAAAATACGGGCTGAACGGTTCGTGTATGCTGGTCGCGGGGAAATCGAACCTGACCGACAACCTCGCGAAGTGGAAGGGGCTCTTCGCACAAGGGACGCTCGAGCCCGAGTGCCACAGTATGACCCACGAGACCATGCCCGCCGACTGGAGCCGTCACTATCAGGAAGACGCCAAGAAGGCGCACAACATCCAACCGAAATACAAATACGAGTTGATCGACTCGAAGGCGCGGCTCGAGGAACTCTTCCCCGGTCACGAGATCATCTGCTTCGCGCCGGGGGACAACACCCTCTCGACCGCCAGTTTTGCTTTTGACGCCAACGGCAACGCGATCCTGTCCCAACCCGTCAACGACGGCGGCGCGCAGAAGGTCGCGAGCGACACCTATTACGCCATCCGCCAAGGAAAGTACGGGATCCAGTCGCTTGATCCCACCTTCGGCATCGAGGAGGGCAGTTGGTACAACCTGAAGATCCAATGGTTCCGCGAGTGGTGGAAAAACAACTCGACCAACGGGATCACCTGGCTCGACGATACGGTAAGAAACGGCGGCTGGCTGATCGTGATGTGTCACACCATCATCGGAGAGGGCGCGAGCGGGACCGACAGCAGCAGCCAGGACATCTCGACCGAACTTGCCGATCAGTTCTTCGCTCACGCCGGGAACTACGTGAAAAGCGGCGATCTCTGGTGCGCGACCTTAGGCGACGCGACCAGATACCTTCGTGAAAAGCAGAGCGCGACCGCGTACCGCCACATGGAGAACGGCGTCCTCTACGTCGGTCTCAAACTCGACCGCACGACCCCGGACGGCAAGCCGCTTGACGAGAAGACCTTCAACTACCCCCTGACCGTCAAGGCGCAGGTCCCCGCGGGTTGGAACTCCGCGTCCTACGAACTGAACGGAAAGACCGTCACGGCAAACGTCCAGACCGATCCCGCAAACAACCAGAAATACGTACTGGTGAATATCGTCCCCGGCGGAGACGGCGCGATTACCACGGTGCGCGTGACACGCGTGAATTGACGCCTCTGTGCCGACCGGATAATCGAACGGAAGACGATCCGTCTGCAACTGCGGACGAATCTTTTCTTTCCGGGATTGCTTTTTTTCGCTTTTTGCGCTATAATGGTGTCGATAGAAAGGGGTTGCTCTTATGAAGAAAAGAATTGTTCTGGCGTTTTGCCTTCTCTTGATCCTTCCCTGCCTTCTTCTGCTCGCGTCGTGCGACGGCGAAAACGGGGCGGAAACGACGGAGGACGCGAGCGGCACGACGGGTGCGCAGACGACCGCGATCGCCGACACGACGAGAACCTACGTCGTGACCTTCGTGGTCAAAGGGACCGCCTACAAGGTCAACGCCGAGTTGGGAGAGATTCCCGTTTGCCCGGTCGATCCGCTGGAAGAAGAAGACGTCGCCAACAAGTTTTTCGGGTGGGACAAGGAGATCGTTGCCGTGACTGAAGATACGACCTACACCGCGTGGTTCGGGAGCGCCGCCACGATCACGCCGGCGAAGGACGGCGCGAAGGCTGCCCTGACCATGACCTACGACGACGGCGACTACAACACCGCGGCATGGGTGAACCAGAAGAACAAGCAGTACGGGCTGAAGGGTTCGTGCATGATCATCGCGGGCAGAGACTCCTTCAAGAGCAGGGTGAACGACTGGCGGACGATCTTCGCCGCCGGAACGCTCGATCCTCAGTGCCACAGTATGTCGCACACCAAGGACACGATCGAAGGGACGCAGGCACTCTACCAAAACGAGGTCGTCAACTCGAAGACCGCCCTGGATGGTTATTTCCCCAAGAACGATATCCTCTGCTACGCCACCCCGTACTGCGCAGTCCGGAATTTCAGTTACAAGACCGACGCCAACGGCAACGTGGTTTACAAGAACGGCAGCCCGGTCCAGGTCAACGACGGCGGATCGAACGCCCTGATCCAAAAGACCTACTTCGCCAACCGCAACGGCGCGACCGGGCTTCAGTCGCTCGATCCCACGATTGACGATCAAAACGGCGGATGGTACAGTCTGATGGTCCAGTGGTTCTACACCAACACGTCGCAGACTTCCGCGCAGCGGCTCGCCTGGATCGACGACGCGGTCAAGAACCGCGGTTGGCTGATCATTCTGGCGCACCAGATCGTAGACAGCGCTGATCCGAACAATAGCGGCGACCTCTACAAACTGTCGAAGAGCAACGCCGAAGCGTTCTTCAAGCACGCCTCTCCCTACATTCAGTCGGGCGAACTCTGGGCGGCGACCTTCGGCGAGGCGACCAAGTACATCCGCGAACGCCAGAACGCCACCGCCTTCCGCCGCATGGACAACGGCGTCCTCTATGTCGGTCTCAAGATCGACCGCACGACCGCCGACGGTCACTACATGGACGAAGACGTCTTCAACTACCCCCTGACCGTCAAATCGCGCGTCCCCGATGCGTGGAATTCGGTCAAATACAAACTGAACGGCAAGGACGTCACGGCAAACGTCTTCACCGATCCCGAGGACAACCGGAAGTACGTTCTGGTGAACGTGGTCCCCGGCGCCGACGGGCTTGTAACAGCCGTTGCAGTCAACCGGGTGGATTGACGTGCGGATTTGACACGCGACCAACTGAAAAGCGCCCGCTATCGGGCGCTTTTCTCTTTGGAACGATCAAAACCCACCCGCGCCAGCCCTGTTCTCAGGCGCGCGGATTTCAGCGCAGACCGAAAAACGAATTCAAATCAAAAAGAAGAAACCCGTTCGCAGCAAGGGGTTCCCCGACGTGAGTTTACGAGCGTTGGGGGTTCCTGCATACGCGAACGGGTTTCAACCTTAAATGCATTTTACTGTGTAGGACTTTCAAGCAAAGCGAAAAGCACTAACGGATTTCATTACATAATCCATTCGTTTTTCGGTCTGCGCTGAAATCCGCGCGTCGTCCTCAGTGGACGATGCACTTTTCGGTGTCCTTATCAAAGATGTGGACACGCGAGGTATCGATCGCGATCTTGATCGTATCCCCCGCTCTCGCGGTGCTGCGGGACGAAACGCGCGCGATGATGTTCTTGCCGTCGGTCGCGTCTTCCTGACCGTCGAAGGACAGGTAGAGGTAGATCTCGGCGCCCATCAACTCGGTGACCTCGACCGACGCGTCGATCGTGGTGTCGGCGGCGTTGGCAAGGAACGCGGGCTCGTCGTGCAGGCACTCGGGACGGATACCGGCGATAACGGTCTGCCCGATGTACTCTTTGAGTTCCGGTCTGTTCGCCTTATCGGCGGGAAGTTTGACGGCGTTCTTGCCCCAAGCGAGGTAGATATCGTCGCCGCGCTTGTCGAGGGTGCAGGTGACGAAGTTCATCTGCGGCGTGCCGATGAAGCCCGCGACGAAGACGTTGCAGGGATTGTCGTAGAGGTTCTGAGGGGTGTCCACCTGCTGAATGATACCGTCCTTCATAACGACGATACGCGTCGCCATGGTCATAGCCTCGACCTGATCGTGCGTAACGTAGACGAACGTGGTACCGACCTTCTGGTGGATCTTGGTCAACTCGGTTCTCATGCTCGCACGGAGTTTCGCGTCCAGGTTGGAAAGCGGCTCGTCAAGCAGGAAGACCTTCGGGTTACGGACGATCGCACGGCCGAGCGCGACACGCTGTTTCTGACCACCGGACAACTGCTTCGGGCGACGCTCGAGCAGGTGCTTGATGTCGAGGATACGCGCAGCCTCTTCGACGCGGCGCTTGATCTCGTCCTTGGTGACCTTGCGGAGTTTCAGACCGAACGCCATGTTGTCGAACACGGTCATGTGCGGATACAGAGCGTAGTTCTGGAACACCATCGCGATATCGCGATCCTTCGGCGCGATGTCGTTCACCAGCGTATCGCCGATGTAGAGTTCGCCCTCGGAGATCTCTTCCAGACCCGCGATCATACGGAGCGTCGTGGACTTACCGCAACCGGAAGGGCCGACCAGGACGAGGAACTCCTTGTCCTTGATGTCCAGGGTGAAGTCGGAGACGGCAACGACGCCGCCGAGGTACTTTTTGTAGATGTGTTTCAGCGAAAGAGAAGCCATTTCAGTTTCCTCCGAACAGATTTTTTGATCGTATCTATTATAACAGACGCCGACCGTTTTGCATAGAGGGGAAACGCCCAAACTTCGGCGCTCCGTCTTGTGCAACTGTTACAATTATAGCATTTTCCGCCCGATTTGTCAACCGGACGGAAAAATATTTTGCTGATTTATCAGCATATTGTGTACGGGAGTGGTGCGGCGTCTTCGACGCACCGCGCTTTTCGCCCGTCGTTAATTGCCCATACCTTTTCTTGTGAGGTTGATGCGCTGACGCTGCACGTCCACGCTCTTGATGCGCACCTCGATCACGTCGCCGACCGAAAGTACCTCGGACGGATGACGGACGAAGCGGTCGCACATCTCGGAAACGTGGAGCAGACCGTCGCGGTGAACGCCGATATCGACGAACGCGCCGAAGTCGGCGACGTTGCGCACGGTCCCGGTCAGGGTCATTCCCTCTTTGAGGTCCTTGATGTCGAGGACGTCGGTGCGCAAGAACGGCGCGGGCGCGGAATCGCGGACGTCGCGTCCGGGTTTCTGCAGTTCGGCGATGATGTCGAGAAGCGTCGGTTCGCCGCAGTTCAGTTCGCGGCAGAGGTTCGCGATCCCGACCTTCTCCGCCTGGTATTTGAGCAGCGCCAGTTTGCCCTGCCGCACGTCGTCGTCCGAGTAGCGGAAGCGTTTCAGGAGCGCCTTCGCGACGGGATAGGATTCGGGGTGCACGCCGGTATTGTCAAGGATCTCGTCGGCGTCGCTGATGCGAAGGAACCCGGCGCACTGCTGATACGCCTTCTCGCCGATCTTCGGCACCTTCAAGACCTGTTTGCGCGAGGTGAACTCGCCGTTCTCCTCACGGTAAGCGACGATGTTCTTCGCCGCCGTCGGGGAGATCCCCGAGAGGTAGGAGAGCAGCGAACCCGACGCGGTGTTGAGGTCGACGCCGACCGCGTTCACGCAGTCCTCGACCACGCCCCCGAGCGCCTCGTTCAGGCGCTTCATATCGTGCTGATACTGACCGACGCCGATCGAACGCGGCTCGATCTTGACCAGTTCGGCAAGCGGATCCTGCAATCTGCGTGCGATCGAAACGGCGCTCCGCTCGGTCACGTCGAAGTCCGGGAACTCCTCGGCGCCGAGTTTGGACGCCGAGTAGACCGACGCGCCCGCCTCGCTGACGATGACGTACTTGACGTCTCTGTCGGCGTTCGGGATCACCTCGCCCGAGATGAACTGTTCGCTCTCGCGGGACGCGGTGCCGTTGCCGATGGCGATGACGTCGACGCCGTATTTCTTGATCAGGGAAAGAACGATCCGTTTGCTTTCCTCGATCTGCTGTTTCGGAACGGTCGGATAGATGACCGCGGTCTTCAAAACCTTGCCGGTGCGGTCGACGACGGCGAGTTTGCACCCGGTACGGAAACCGGGGTCGTAGCCGAGGACGGTCTTCCCTTTCAGGGGCGCCGCCATCAGCAGGTTGCGCAGGTTCTCGGAGAAGACCTTGATCGCCCCCTCGCACGCCTCGTCGAAGATCTCGCCCCGGATCTCGCGTTCAAGCGACGGGAAGAGCAGACGGTCGTAACTGTCGGTGATCGTCTCCTGCAGAAGCGGGACGGCGGGCGACTTGCGATTGGTGATGACGCGGGCGGAGAGTTCCGCGATCGCGAGGTCGCGGTCGAGGTTGAGCGTGACCTTCAGATAGCCCTCTTTTTCGCCGCGGTTGATCGCGAGCACGCGGTGCTGACGGAGTTTCGCCAGTTTCTCTTCAAAATCGTAGTACCCGGCGTAGGGCGAGTCGCCGTCCTTTGCTTGCTTGGTGATGATGGACGCCTCGCGGTAGCAGAGCGCGCGCAGCATCTTGCGGTAGTCTGCGGTGGTCGAGATATCCTCGGCGATGATGTCCGACGCGCCGGCGAGCGCCTCTTCCGGGGTGTTGACTTCCTTTTCGGGATCGACGTAAGCCGCCGCCAGTTCCGGGAAGGTCGCGTCGTAGGCGTCGCGCTGTTCCATGATCAGCGTGGCAAGCCCCTCAAGCCCCTTGGCGCGGGCGATGGACGCCCGGGTGGTGCGCTTCGGACGGAAGGGCAGATAGATGTCTTCCAGTTCGACCAGCGTGGTCGCGCGTTCGAGCGCCGCCGTGATCTCGGGGGTCAACTTGTCCTGCCCGGCGATCAGATCCGAGATCTCCTGCCGTCTGGCGTCGAAGTTGCGCAGATAGGTCAGGCGGTCGAAAAGGTTGCGGAGCGTCACGTCGTCGAGCGAACCCGTGACCTCCTTGCGGTATCTGGCGATAAAGGGGATGGTGTTCCCCTGGTCGATCAGGTTGACGGTCGCCTCGACCTGCTCCTGTTTCAGTTTCAGTTCGCGGGTGAGCGTTTTGATGATGTCCACTTTGTACTTTCCTTTCGGTTATTCCGGTTTGTCGGTCCCGGCGGCGGAGAGGAGCGTTTCGGTCTCCCGTTCGGTGAGTTCGCGCCACTCGCCGGGGGCAAGGGCGGGATCGAGCGCGATCCCGGCAAAGGTCTCTCGTTTGAGCGACGTGATCTTGTTGCCAAGCCGCTCGAACATCCGTTTGATCTGGTGGTATTTCCCCTCGGTCAGCGTCACCGTGCCCGAAAGACGGTCGGACGCGGGTTTGAGGAGCGCGGGTTTGCACGTCTCGTCTCCGAGCGTGATCCCGTCGGCAAACGCCGCTTCCGCGTCAAGGGGGAGCGGGGCGATACAGGTGAAGGAATAGACCTTCTCGACGTGGCGGCGGGGGGAGAGCGCACGGTGCGCGGTCTGCCCGTCGTCGGTCATAACGAGAAGCCCGGTGGTGTCCCGGTCGAGACGTCCGACCGGAAAAAGACCGCGCTTCCTGTATTCCGGCGGGAGCAGTTCAAGAACGTACGGAAGCGACCTGTCGTCGGTCGCGCTGACGTACCCCGTCGGTTTATTGAGCATAACGTAGACGAAACGGCGGTAAACGAGGGGGATCCCGCGGAAAACCACGGCATCAAGCCCCGGATCGACCTTTCGGTCGGGTTCCCGGACCACGTTTCCGTTGACCGTCGCCTGTCCCGCTCTGACCGCCGACGCCGCCTCTTTTCGGGTGGCGACGCCGCAGTCGGAGATGAGTTTATCCAGCCGCATCGCGGATCAGTCCTTGATCTCTTCCATCGAGAACGCTTCGAGAACGTCGCCTTCCTTGATATCGTTGAAGCGTTCCAGCCCGACGCCGCACTCGTAACTCTGGGCGACCTCTTTGACGTCGTCCTTGAAGCGGCGGAGCGAACCGATCTTATCCTCGGCGACCACGACGCCGTCGCGGATGATCCGGATCTGCGCCGAACGGGTGATCTTACCGTCGGTCACGTACGAACCGGCGATGGTCCCGACGTTCGGAACGTGAATGATCTGACGCACTTCGGCGTGACCGAGCAGGGCTTCGCGGAATTTCGGCGCGCGCATACCCTTGATCGCCGCCTGGATCTCTTCGATGCACTCGTAGATGATCCGGTAGGTGCGGATATCGACCTTCGCCCTCTCGGCGGAGTCGATCGCCGCCTTATCGGGACGGACGTTGAATCCGACGATGATGGCGTTCGACGCGGCGGCGAGCATAACGTCGTTCTCGGTGATGCCGCCCACGCCGGCGTGGATGACGTTGACCTTGACCTCTTCGTCGGAGATCTTGACCAGTGCCTGTTTGACCGCCTCGACCGAACCGTCGACGTCGGCTTTGACGATGATATCGAGTTTCTTCGCGCCCTCCGAGATCTGCGCGAACAGATCGTCGAGGTTGGCGCGGCGGTTGGCGTTGAACTCTTCCTGCTTCGCCTTCTCGCGGCGCTGCTCGGCAAGGCTTCTCGCCATCTTCTCGTCCTCGACGCCGTTGAACTCGTCGCCGGCGACCGGAACTTCGGAAAGACCGTTGATCTCGACCGGGACGCTCGGTCCCGCGACCTTGACGCGTTTGCCCTTATCGTCGATCATGGAGCGGACGCGGCCGACCGCCGTACCGGCGATCACGATGTCGCCGAGGTGGAGCGTACCGTTCTGCACCAGGACCGTCGCGACCGGTCCCTGTCCTTTGTCAAGCCGGGACTCGATGACAAGACCCTTCGCCCTTCTGTTCGGGTTGGCGCGCAGTTCCTTGACTTCCGCGACCAGCAGTACGCTTTCGAGCAGTTGGTCGATACCGGTCTTCGCGAGCGCGGAGACGGGGACGCAGATGACGTCGCCGCCCCATTCCTCGGGGACCAGTCCGTATTTGGTGAGTTCCTGCTTCACCCCGTCGGGGTTCGCCTGGGGTTTATCCATCTTGTTGATGGCGACGATGATATCGATGCCCGCCGCTTTCGCGTGGTTGATCGCCTCGACGGTCTGCGGCATGATGCCGTCGTCCGCCGCCACGACCAGGATCGCGATATCGGTCGCCTGCGCGCCTCTGGCACGCATCGCGGTAAACGCCTCGTGACCCGGGGTGTCGAGGAAGGTGATCTCCTTGTCGCCGACCTTGACGCGCGACGCGCCGATCGCCTGCGTGATACCGCCCGCCTCGCCCGAGGTGACGTTGGTGTTCCGGATCGCGTCGAGCAGCGACGTTTTCCCGTGGTCGACGTGTCCCATGACGCAGACGACCGGGCTGCGCTCGACGAGGTTCTCCGCGGCGTCCTCGCTGTCGTCGAAGAGTTTCTCCTCGATGGTGACGACCACCTCGTGGTTGACCTTCACCCCGAGTTCCTCGGCGACGAGGTACGCGGTGTCGTAATCGATGACCTGGTTGACGCCCGCCATCACGCCGAGCATCATCAGGCGCTTGACGACCTCGCCCGAGGTCTTTTTCATTCTCGTAGCGAGTTCGCCGACCGTGATCTCGTCGGGGACGTTGATGACCAGTTGCTTCTTGCGGGCAAGTTCCTCCTGCATCTTGCGGATCTTTTCCTGCGCCATGCGTTCCTTTTCCTTGGCGCTCTTGCCCATCTGACGGGTATCCTGTTTTTTCAGTTTCTGGCGCGAGGTGTTGTTATCCTGCGCGGCGCCCGAATAGGTGGCGTCGATCCGCTCGTCGTAGCGCGACAGGTCGACCGTCGAGGTACGGGTATCGACGATGCGGCGCTTCTGCTCCGCGACGACGACTTCCCCGCCTCCGGTATGCACCGGTCCCGTCGGGATCGTGCGGCGGCGTTCGCGCTCCTGCGGCTGTTCCTTCTTCTTGTCCTGTCCCTTGGTGAGCGCCGAAGAATCGAACCCGCTGAAACGGTCGACGCGCTCCTTCTTTTTCAGGATCTTGACTTCCTTCTTCTGCTGCGGCTGCTGCGGCTTCTGCTCCATCGCCTTCTGGCGGGCGGCTTCCGCGGCGGGCATATTCGCCGCCGGACGGACGCCGGATTCTGCCGCGGCGCGGCGGCGCGCCTCTTCCTCACGCGCGGTGGTCTGCGCCTGACCGGCGCGGAACTCCGCCATGCGGCGGGCGATATCCGTCTGATCGATCGGACGCGACGGACGCTTCACGCCGGGGGCGGCGGGACGGTCGCCGGTCGCGGGACGACGGGCTGCGGGTGCGGCGCCGGCGGGGCGCGCGGGGGCTGCCGCCTTCTCCACGGGTTTGGCGGGACGGGCGGCGGCGGGCGCCTGTTTCGGCGCGGCTTTCGGCTCGGGCTTGGGCTCGGGTTTCGGCTCGGGCTTCACCACCTTCGCGGGGGGCGGAACTTCGGTGTCGATGACCGCTTTCCCCGTCAGGTAGTCCTTCATGTTATTCAGTTGGTTGCCGAGCGTCAGGACGGTGAGGACGTAATCGAGTTCCTCACCTTCGAGCGACGCGCCGCTCTTCTTTTCGACGCCGACCGCTTTCAGAAGGTCGATGATATCCTTCTGTTTGAGTTCCTTTTCGCCGACGCAGAAAAGTTTGGCGAAATCCGGCATTTTCATTTGCCTTTTCATCTGTTCCATCATTTACCCCCGGTTCCCGATCGAACCGTCCCCGTCCGTCGGGGACTCCCTTCCTTTACAAGTGCAAGCGTTCCGTATTTCCCTCGCCAAACCGGGATCGGTCACGGCGAGCGCCGCGGTGGATCCGGTCTTCCCGAGTCTTTGGGCAAGTTCCCCGCACTCGAGCGCGACCAATACGCACGGAACGCCGTAATAGTCGCATTTGGCGATCATTCTTTTCTTCGTGTTCTCCGACGCGAAGGACGAGACGACGACGAGCGCGGGTTTGTTCTTCCCTTGCATCGCCCGGCAGACGAGGTCGGCTCCGACGACCGTTTTCCCCGCCCGTCTGCTCATCCCGAGCATTCCGAAGAACCGTTCGTTCACCTCGTGAACGGCGGTTTCGCCGTCAAGCGTCATTCTTTTTCAGTTCCTCCTCGAGCGCGTCGTAGACGGCATCCGGGACGGACGCCCCGGGCGTCAGGTTCTGCTCGATCCGATGCGCCTTGCGCGCGGCGCGGAAGCACGCGACGCTATGGCACAGGTAGGCGCCCCGCCCCGGTTTTCTTCCGGTGAAGTCAAGCGAGATCTCCCCCTCCGGCGAACGGACGATCCGGATCAGATCGGTCTTTTTCTTCCGCTCTCCGCAGCCGATGCATTTCCGCTCCGGAAACTTTTTCGGTTTGAGGGGCTGCTTTACGGGTTCCCCGTTTTTTCCCGGCATTTTGTGACACCTCCCGGTTCTGTTGCCCGACGGGATCAAGCCTTGATGTCGATCTTGAAGCCCGTCAGTTTGGCGGCGAGTTTGGCGTTCTGTCCTTCCTTACCGATGGCAAGCGACAGTTGGTCGGGCGCGACCTTGACCTTGCAGGTGCGCTCGCCCTCGAGGTCGGTCCCGATGACTTCCGCCGGGGCAAGCGCCGCGGCGACGAACTTCTCGGGATCCTCGTACCAGCGGATCACGTCGATCTTTTCGCCCGACAGTTCCGCCAGAATAGCGTTGATACGCATCCCGCGGTTGCCGATGCAGGCGCCGACGGGATCGACGTTGGGATCGCGCGACTCCACCGCGATCTTGCTCCGGCTGCCGGGATCGCGGGAAATGCCGCGGATCACGACGGTACCGTCCTCGATCTCGGGGATCTCGGTCTCAAAGAGCCGTTTGACGAACGCCGGGTGCGAACGCGAGAGCCGGACCACGGGACCGCGCGCTTCCTGTCCGAGAACGTCGATGATGATGACCTTGATGCGGTCGCCCTCGACGAAACGGTCGGTCGGGATCTGATCCTGCCGCGTCAGCGTCACGCGCCCGTCGGGCGTCTCGAGGACGAGGTTGCCGTTCTCGGGATCGACCTTATAGACGCGAGCGGTGATGAGTTCTTCCTTCTTCTCCTCGTAGGCGCGGATCATGTTCGAGCGCTCCGCCTCGCGGATGCCCTGAATGATGACCTGCTTCGCCGCCTGCGCGGAGAGCCGGCGGAACTCCTTCAGTTTCTGTTCGCGTTCGACGATATCGCCGACCTTGTACTTTTTGCGCCCGGTCAACTCGGAAAGGGCGATCTCCTCGGCAGGGTTCTCGACCGTCTCGACGACGGTCAACTGCTGGAAGACCTTCATATCCTTCTTTTTCGGATCCAGGACGACACGGACGTTCGTCGATCCGCCGAGTTCGCGCTTGAAGGCGCTGACCAGCGCCGCCTCGACCTTTTCCAGCATATACTCCTTCGGGATCCCTTTTTCCCGTTCGAGCATATCCAGCGCGTCAAAAAACTCCTTGTTCATTTTTCCATGCCTTTCTTTTCAGATCCTCGGATCTGTTTTTTCTTTTTTTCAGTCCTCGTAGAGGGTGGACAGGCGGGCGATCGCCTTGCGGGGAAGGACGACGGGCTCTCCCCCGTCGGGGGTCAGCGTCACGGCGTCGGGACCGAAGTCCGTCAGCCGTCCGGTCACGCTCTTGGTGCCGTTCAAGGGCGCGAAGAGTTTCGCTTCGCAGAGCGCGCCCGCCGACGCAGAGAGATGCGCGTCGGTTTTGAGTTCGCGTTCGATGCCGGGCGAGGAGACCTCGAGGTAGTAGGAACCCTCGATGGGATCCGCCTCGTCGAGCAGAGGATCGATCGCGCGGTGCACCCGCTCGCAATCGTCGATCCCCACGCCGCCCTCGCGGTCGATGGTGACGCGAAGGTGCCAGTCGGCGCCCTCTTTGACGTACTCGACGTCCCAGAGTTCGCAGCCGTTCGCCTTCACCGTGTCGGCGATCA
Organism: uncultured Ruminococcus sp.; assembly: GCA_902778985.1. Classification (GTDB taxonomy): domain Bacteria; phylum Bacillota; class Clostridia; order Oscillospirales; family CAG-272; genus UBA1740. The sequence continues at coordinate 3,778 of CACYZS010000021.1, read as the reverse complement.
GGTCCGCGACCGTCGCGGCGATATTCTTCTTCACAGCGTTCTCTCCCTCCACAAAAAAGTAGGAGTGGGAAACAACCCACTCTTACATCTTATCATCTTCATAAGGATTATAACATACTTTTCCCTTGATTGCAATAGATTTCCGCAAAAAAGAGTAATTATTTTTCAACCTCGTCGTTCCTTTCGTATTCGTCGATGAAATAGTTGATGATATCGCGGCGCGTCACGATGCCGATGAAACTGCCCCGGTCGTCCTCGACGGGGACGAAGGCGTTCTGTTTCACCCTGCCGAGCAGGTCGGGGATCGAGGCGTCCTGTTTGACCGCGGGATTGAGGTCGCGCCGGACGATATCCTTCAGGCGACGGTGCTCGAGCGTGTGCAGATCCCCGCTCTCCTGTTCGTAGAGGATCCGAAGAAAATCGCCGTCGGACACCGACCCGACGTAGCGTCCCTTCCGGTCGATCACCGGGACGGCGTGGTGGCGGTGGTAGAACATCTTCTCAAGCGCCTGACGCAGGGTAAAATCGTGATAGAGATAGCACACCGCGCTCTTGGGCGTGAGAAATCGGAGCAGATTCATTCGTAGTCCTTTCGGTCGAAAAGCGTCAGCCGCGAAGCGCGGTCCCGATGACGGTGCCGTAGGTGGCGAGGTCGGGGATCAGGAAGCGCACGTCGAACATCTCGTTCAGTTTTTCCATCACGGTCTTGCAGTAGGGGATCGAGGTCAGGTTGCCGGTCATGACGATATCCTTCACCCCGCGGCTCTTCGCGGCGAAGAGGGCGACCATACCGACCGTCTCAAACACCATATTCATCACCCCGAGCGCAATATCCGCCTTGTCGGCAAGATCGCTGATCTTCCCGAAGTTCGCGGCGGTCATGTCCGAGGGCATACCGTTCAGGCGGTCGCGGTTCGCCATATCCGAAATGCGCAGGTCGATCTTGCCGAGGTCGCCGGTTTCGGCGAGGTCGGAGATATGTTCGACGCTGTCCATTTTGAGCAGCAGATGCGACAGACCCATCAGGGTACCGCCCCCGACGCCGGTGCCGCCGAGGTAGGTGATCGCGCCGCCCTTCTTGGCGTGGACGACGGCGGTGCCGGTGCCGAGACTGGCGACGATCGCCTCGTCAAGCCCCGAGAGGTAAAGCCCGCCGAGCCCGATGCTGTCGAACTCGGACACGGTCTCGCAGGGCAGCGAGTAGATCGGCCCGGCGACCGACGCGGAACCCACCCCGGTCATCATCACGCGGCTGATCTCGGAGAGCGACAGGCGGTTCTCCGCGGTGAATTTTCCGAACGCGCCGTAGATCGAGGTCAGGGGATCCGACGCGCGCACGTAGAGGGGTTCGATCAACTTCGATCCCCCGGGCTCTTTTTCAAAACCGACGATCTTCGTGGTGCTTCCGCCCACGTCGATACCGATCACAACGTTCCGCATGGGAACCTCCTTTTCCGCCCCGCGGGCGGTCTCGTTTCTAAAGCGCCGTTCCCCGCCCTTTCGGATACGGGGAACGGCGGCGACTTTACTTGATCAGGTGTCTTCTGATCTTCTTCGAGGTGGTCTTCGGGAACTCTTCGTTCCGGAGTTCGACCTCGCGCACCTGCTTGAAACTCGGCAGTTTCTTGTTGATCTTCCGGATCGCGTGCTTGATCGCCTCGAGTTTTTCCTCGTCGGTCGCGTTCTCGTCGAACTTGTCGGCGTTCGGGAACACGATGGCGGTCAGGATCACGCTGTCGCCGTCCTCGCTCTTGCGGCCCACGACCACGCTCTCGGCGATCAGGTCGATCGCGGAAAGGTATTCCTCGATCTCTTCGGGGAAGACGTTCTTGCCGTTTTCCAGAACGATCACGCTCTTCATACGCCCGGTGATATAGACGTAGCCGTCGGCGTCCATATACCCGACGTCGCCCGTCCGGTACCAACCGTCGTCGGTGAAGGCGGCGGCGTTCGCCTCGGGGTTCTCAAAGTAGCCGAGCATCACGTTGTCGCCGTGAATCTGGATCTCGCCCTCGGCAAAGCCCGCCTCGTTGATGGTCTCGCCGTCCACACGGATCGTGCAGCAGGGGACCGACGGACCGACCGAGCCGGATTTCCGTTTGTAGTACGGCGTAACGGCGGCAAGCGGCGCGCATTCGGTGATGCCGTAGCCCTCGTAGATCGAGATACCGAAGTCCTCGAACGCGTAGATCAGGTCGGGTTTCAGGGGCGCGCCGCCGCAGATGATCTTTTCGAGCCGTCCGCCGAACGCCTCGCGTACCTCGGCGAACAGTTTCTTGCGCAGGTCGACGCCGACCTTCATCATCACGCGGGACGCGGCGATGCCGGCGTTGAAGGTACGGAGTTTGCCCTTCTTCTCGGCTTCGTTCAGGATCTTCTTATACATGGTCTGCACGAACAGCGGGACCAGGATCAGAGCGGTCGGGCGGAAACGCGCGAAGTTGCGGAGCACGTGGCGAAGCGAATCGTTGATGCAGATCCGCACGCCGTAGAGCAGTTCGGCGAGCATACAGGCAAGCCCGTAGGTGTGGTGCATCGGGAGCACCGAGACCACCACTTCGTCGGGGGTGAAGTCGACCGACTCGGCGCAGGAATTGACGACCGAAAAGACGTTGCGCTGGCAGAGCATGACGCACTTGCTCGATCCGGTGGTGCCCGACGTGAAGAGCATCTCGGCAAGTTCGCCGCGCGAACGGCAGGGGGGATAATCCCAACCCGCCTCGACGGCTTCGGCGCCCGACGCTTCGATCTCGCTCCAGAGCGTGACCTTCTCGTTCTTCTTTTCCTCGCCCATCGTGATATAGTAACGGACGGTCGGATGCGAAGTCAGAAGGTCCGCCAGACTTTCGTCAAGCGAAGGGGCGGCGATCACGGCGTCGCAACTGATGCCGGTCAAAAACGCGGAGATCTCGCTCGGGGCGAGTTCACGGTCCATCGGAACCACGACGCCGCCCTGCGCCATCACGGCGAGGTAGGCGGCGACCCAACGGGGCGAGGTCTCGCCGATCACGGCGACGCGTCCGTGGGACATACCGATCTTCTCGAGCCCCGCCGAGAAGCGCCGCACCATGCCGCCGAACTCGGCGTAGGTCATGGTGGCGGTCTCGGTCGCCGAGACGAAATATTCATAGGCGATCTTGTCGCCGTGCTGTTCGATCGTACGGCAGAAATCGGGCGCGGTGTGCGCGGGGGTGTAGTGGCGCTCGGTCTTCGCCTTTCCGGGGATCGTCCGCCCGGCGGCAGCCGATCTCTTGTTGCTGAAATTGAGTACTTTGAGAATGTTCATGAAACTCCTCCGGTGGAAAAGCACTTCTCCCGCTTGCGGGAGAGGGGACGTACCCACTTTTGTATTATACCATAACTTGCGTACCTTGTCAATCGCTTTTCACGTTTTTCGGTGCGCCCCGCGGGGCGGTATAGAGCGGTGCGATCCCGACATAAACTGATGCGAACGAAAGGGGGGATCGGTATGAAAACGCTCGTCGCCGTCGCCGGGGGGACCGTCCCCTTTCTGCTGTTTGCGTCGGGTCTCTTTTTTCTCTTCCGGCTGCGGGGGTTTTACCTTCTGCACCCGGCGAAGACCCTTCGGCGGCTCGGGGAAAAAGGCGAGCGGCGCGAGGCGCTCTCCTCGCTCGCAGTGGCGCTGGGCGGGACGCTCGGGGTCGGGAACATCACCGGCGTCACCTCCGCCCTCTCGGTCGGGGGACCGGGCGCGCTCTTCTGGATGTGGTGCTCCGCGCTCCTTTCGATGGGACTGCATTTTGCCGAGGTGGTGCTG
>CACYZS010000020.1 GCA_902778985.1 uncultured Ruminococcus sp. | reverse complement strand
TCGCCCTCGAACGCGCGAAGGTCAACAAGAAATACGGCTACAACGTCTGGCTCGGACTGGTCCCGATCATCGTCCAGTTCATTCTGTTGCTCGGCGTCGTGCAGGTCATCTATCACCCCCTGAACTACGTTCTCGGGGTCGACGGCGCGACCATTTCGGAGATCGAACGGATCGCTTCGGAGATCTCGGGTATGTCGACGGGGGAGAGCGCGATCCAGTTGACGGCGATCGACCTGATCAAGGAGGACGCCGCCCGGTTCGCTTCGGTCGACGCGTCGGTCTTGACTTTGATCTCGTCGCTCAACATGACGCTCTTCGGGCTTTCGCTCGCGGTGCTCCCCATCAAAAAACTCGGGATCACGTTGCTCTTCCCGGCGCTCGCAGGCGGCTCGTCGTGGCTGCTCTGCTACACGCAGAACAGAAGCCAGGTGCTCCAAGCCGAGCAGAGCAAGTGGAACAAGTACGGGCTGATGGCGTTCTCGGTCGGGCTCTCGCTCTACCTCGGATTCGGCGTTCCCGCCGGCATCGCCTACTACTGGACGCTCTCGAACCTGACGGCGATCTTGCAGATGTATCTGCTCAATATCGCGATCAACCCGAAAAAGCACGTCGACTACGAGGAACTGCGCAAGAGCCAGGCGGCGCTCGCGGAACTCCGCGAACTGACCCGCGCGGGCAAGCCCGAGGGCAAGGATCCCAACCGCAAACGCGAGAAAGCCGACTTCAAACACTTCTTTTGCGTCACCAATAAGCACCTCGTTTTCTATTCCGAAAAAAGCGGCTTCTGGAAATACTACGCCGACATTATCGAGGAGTTGCTTCGCCGCACCAACCTCAAGATCCACTACGTCACCAACGACCCCGACGACGCGATCTTCGAGAGGGCGAAGACCGAACCGCGGCTGGTCCCCTACTACATCGGGACGCGCAAGATCGTGATGGCATTGATGCGTATGGACGCAGAGGTCGTCGTGATGACCACGCCCGATCTCAACACCTACCAACTGAAACGCTCCTTCGTCAAGCGTGACGTCGAGTATATCTACACCCCGCACGATATGATGAGTACCCACATGGGCTTCCGCAAGGGCGCGCTCGACCACTTCGACACCGTCCTCTGCGTCGGACCGCAGCAGACCGAGGAGATCCGTGCGACCGAAAAGGTCTACGGGCTTCCCGAAAAGAAACTGCTCCCCTGCGGTTACGTCCTGCTCGACGACCTGCGCCGCGACTTCAAGCCCGCGCCGATCGGGGACAAGCCCCGGATCCTGATCGCCCCGTCGTGGCAGGAGGACAACCTGCTCGACAGCGTGATCGACGACCTGATCTCGGAACTCTCGGGCAAGGGCTACCGGATCACCGTCCGCCCCCACCCCGAATACGTGAAACGCTACCGCGCCCGGCTCGACCAACTGCTCGAACGCTACGCCGGCGCCGATCCCGAAGAGTTGATCTTCGAGACGGACTTCAGTTCCAACCGTTCGATCTGGGAATCCGACCTCCTGATCACCGACTGGTCGGGGATCTCGGTCGAGTTCTCCTACACCACCGAACGCCCCTGCGTTTTCGTCAACACTAAAATCAAGTGCCTGAACCCCGAATGGGAGAAACTCGGCATCACGCCGCTTGAGATCGCGCTCCGCGACAAGATCGGCGTCTCGCTCGATAAGGACGCCGTGAAAGGCAGGATCGCGGAGACGGTCTCCTCGATGCTGACAAAACGCGACGAATGGAGATCGCAGATCGCCGCCGTGCGCGACGAGAACGTCTTCAACCCCGGCAAATGCGGGGCGGTCGCCGCCGACTATATCATCAAGACCCTTTCCGAAAAGCGCGAGAGCGCGAAAGCCAAAAAGTAACCCGACAATCTGAAACGAAACGAGGAAAACGAAATGAAACGCAAACTGCTCGCCGCCCTGATCCTGTTCACCGGTCTTTCGGTTTACTTCACCCTTTCGGCGTCGGCGTACGTCGATCCCGCGACCACCTCGATCCTGATCCAGTCGCTGGCGGGCGTCGGCGCGGTGGTCATCACCGGCGTCGTCGTGCTGTGGGTGACGCTCAAGAGACGGGTGAAGAAAGCCCTGCATATCGAGGACAAGAGCACCGAGGTCGAGGACGAGTTCCGGGTCGTCGGCGAGAACGGCGAAGCCGCGCCCGAGGCGACCGAAGAGAAAGCCGCCGATAAGACCGGGGAAGAGAAGCCCGCGGACGCCGAGGAAGAGATCGATTTCGGAACGGAAGACGAGTGATTTTTCGTCCCGTATCGCCGGGGAGCGCAAACGACGCTCCCCGGTTTTCCTTTTTGCACGGGGTGCCGCGGGGGCGCGTGCGGGCAGGGGGTGCGCGGGCATTTTTCGCGTTTTCTGTTGACAAGACGGTTATAATATAGTATAATATACCCGATTGTGCAGGAGGATAGTATGGCGGATTACGAACGCTACGGCGACTACAACGACATCGAAGAAGACGAACTCGGGCAGAAACGTCCGATCCTGCGTCTTGTGAAGATCCTCGTTTCGCTGACGCTGTTCCTTTTCTGCGGGTTCCTCGTTTTCCGTATGCTGGTCGCGGAATACTATCCGCGCGAAATGCGGAAACTGACCATGACGCCCGCCCTGACCGCCTACTCCGAAACGCACGATCTCGACCCCGAAAAGTTGAAGATCCGCGTCCCCTACGACGACAACGTCCGCGCGAGTTTCATCGCCGATAATCTGGTGATCGAACGTCAGGCGGGCGCCGTACAGTTCACGCTCCGGCTGAGCCGCGACACCATGGCGCGCCTCTCGGAGACGACCGGGACCGACGTCGGGCGGGAGCCCGACGAGACCTTCTTCGTCGTCACCCTGTACGACGATCTCGGAAACCGCTACGAAAAAACCGACGAATTCGGACGGACCTACCTTTGGTATCGCGCCGTCAAGTACTGCTTTGACGGAGTTGACTTCGCCGGAGTGTCCTGGATACGCGCCGACGTGTATCTTGCCTCCGATCCCGACGCCGCCGAACCCTACGCGTCGATCCCCGTACTCGATCTTTCGGGCGGGGAAGCGGCAGAGAACTGAATTGAGGAACAGATTATGCGAACTTTTTCCTTTACGCCGAAACGGCAGAATGACCGCCCCGTCTGGTGGCTCTCGTTTCTTACCCTCGGACTGATCGTTTCGGTTCTGTATTGCGTCTTCGGCTGGTGGCGGCCGATCGTCGGACAGATCGCCTTTTTCCTGTTCGCCGTCGCCGACATCTGGCTCTATTCGCGTTTCTTCTTTCTGCACTACACCTACACCGTGACGCTGATGAACGGCGTGCCGACGCTGATCGTCAACCAGCGCCGCGGCAACCAGACCACGACGGTTTGCCAGCGCGATCTTTCCGAACTGTCGGAGATCCGCGAATTCCGTCGCGGCGAGGACGGACCGCGCGAACTGCGCGTCGACGTCCGCATGAACTTCCTCGTCAGTATGTCGCCCGCCGTCTGGCAGACGCTCTACTTCATTCTCGACGACGGCGAGTGCGTCTCGGTCACGATCGAGGTGGACAAATCCTTCCTCACCGTGCTGCGCGAGGCGCTCACCTACCTGCATCTTGAGGTCGAGGGAGCCGAGGTCTGCGAAGAGGGGATCGCGAACGGAGAACCCGACGCCGAGCCGCAAATCGTCTGATACAATCTATTCGCCGCCGATCCCCCGGGATACGGCGGCGTTTTCGTTTGGAAGGGAAGTGAACCGAATGGGGGAGAGGGGAAGCGCGAAGAGTTCCGGCGAGCACGTTGCGCTTGCCGGTTTTCCGGTCCTGCTCGTCCGGCGCCGCGTGCGCCGCGTCACGATCGCCGTGCTGCCGCCTTTCGGTCAGGTGCGCGTGACCGCCCCGACGGGGACGGCGCTCTCCGAGATCGAGCGGATCGTATCGGGCAAGCGGGCGTGGCTGGAAGGCAAGATCGCGACCTTTCCCGCCGATCCCGGGCGTGAACGCCGGTACGGAGAGGGGGAGTACGCCCTTTTGTGGGGGCGGCGGGTACCCCTGCTTCCGCGGATCGGGGCGCCGGGGGTTTCGCTCGTCCCGGAAGGTATGATCCTCTCGGCGCGCAGCGACGAACCCAAAAAGCGCGAGGCGGTATTGCTCGCCTTTTACCGCAAAGAGGTACAGACCGAGGCGGCGAAACTGCTCCCGTTCCTATCGGCGATGACCGGGCTTTCACCGAGCGGCGTCACCGTCCGCAAGATGGCGCGGCGGTGGGGCACCTGCTACCACCGCGAGGGGACGGTGCATCTCTCGCTCACCCTCGCCGAGTATCCCCCCGAATGCCTTTCCTACGTCCTGCTCCACGAACTGCTCCATCTGCGCTATCCCGACCACGGGCGCGAGTTCCACGCCGCCCTCGACCGCTATATGCCGGATAACCGCGCCGTCGCGGCGGACCTGAACCGCCTGCATCGCCTGTCTGCCGGCGCTTGGACAGATCACGAACAATAAAGATACCGCCCGTGTTCGTCACGGGCGGTATTCGTTTGCCGCACGGGGCGGCTTTTCTTTTTTAATAGATCCCGCAGTATTTCTCCCGCGCCTCGTCGCGAAGGCGTCCGGTGAAGTGCAGCATCACGATCAACTGCAGAACCGAGAGGACGAGCGGCACGATCCAGAACCAGTCGACTTGCTCGATCAGGATCGGGGTGGTCAGTCCGCTTTCGGGATCGCGCAAGACCTCGACCGAGCGCGTCAGGCGCGCGAGCAGGATGCCGGCAAAGGTCGCCGCGCTCGACAGGATCGAGAGGACGAGGAACAGGACGTTTTCACGGTAGAGCGAGCGTTCGAGTTCTTCGGTCTGCCGGGCAAGCGCGCTGCCGAGCGTTCCGACCGAGAAGGGGATCAGCCGGGCGAGCACCGTGAAGAGCAGGATCGCGACCAGAATCGAGAGCATCGCTTCGATCCCGCCGAAGACCGTCACGAGGCGGTAGAGCCGTCCGGCTTCGGGAACGCCGTTTGCGAGGCCGTCGATGCCGTATCGGTCGTAGAAGGTGCGCGACAGGACCGTCGAGACGGTCGAGAACGCAGCGAAGATCCCCGTAAAGAGCACGCACCGCCCGACGAAAAGACCGTTGATGCGGCGGCGGAGGAAGAGCAGGGAGATCACGAGCAGAACGGCGGAGAACACGTCGGGCAGGACGTTCACGCGGTCGAAGATCACGTCGATCCCGAGCGCGACCGAAACGGCGAGCAGAACGAAGAAGATCCGCAGCCCTTCAAAGGAATGCAGGGCGTTCAGCCGTTCCGCGTCGGCTTCGTAGCGTTCGGAGATCAGGCGGTCGGCGTTGCCTTCGCGCGAGAGCCGCGAGAAGTAGCGGCAGAAGACCGTGAAAAGCCAGATCCCGAAGCCGAGGACGATCAGCGCCGCGCCGACGGCGAGTTTCGGATAGAGCGTCAGCCAGAACGAGACGGTCGAGGACGAAAGATCGCCGGGCATCACCGGGACCAGGGCGAATTCGGGCACGCAGGAGCCCGCCTCGCGCACGATGAAGAACAGGTAGGTCAACCGCTGGAGCATCTCGGGTTTGATCTTTCCGACCGGGGCGATCGCCTCCGGACAGTCGAAGCGTTCGCCGAAGTAGAAGAACGCCTCCCAGAAGTAGCCGACCGCGGGGATCAGGCAGATCAGGTCGACGATCGCGTACCCGACGGCGAAGACCGCGATGATGGATCGTTGGGACGAGTCGCCCGAGTAGATCGACATCATGGCGAACAGCGCCGGATAGCGCGAGAGCGAGACCCAGAAATAGGTCTTCAGTTTTTCCCGCAGTTCCCCGAAGTAGGGAAGCACCTCCGCCGCGTCAAAGAGCGCCGAGAGGATCAGCGTGCAGCCGATGAAATCGGGGAGGAGGTCGAACAGGTTGATCGACGGAGTGAACAGGAGAAAGAGCCCGACCAGCATACGCTTGACGGGCAGTTTGCTCTGCCTGCGGTAGAAGGGCCGAACCGAAACTTCAGTCATCCTTGCGATCCACCTCTTCGTTCTTTCGTTTCCACTTGGCGATAAAACCGGGTTTTTCGGGGGCGTTCATTTCGTCCGGCAACCCGATGTCGGTATAGCAGGAGAAGATCACGGAGATCCCGACGATCGCAACGACCAGCCCGACGATCACCATCGGGATAAAGAGCCGCGCGACGAAGGTATCGAGTTTTTCCCCGAGATCGAGGTTGAGAAAGGCGTACAGGAACCAGTAGATGCACGCCGACGTCCGAAAGAACAGGGCGCGTCCGCGAAGGCGGACAAGACCCACTTCCTGCGTCAGTTGGATCACGCCGGATCCGAGATAGAAATGGAAGAGCAACACGAGAAGGCAGAGCCCCGCCGATACGACCGAGGAGAGGGTATCGGGGATCTTCACGCCCGCGGCGATCGCGCCGGCAAGTCCCGCCGCGGCAAGTCCGTAGACCAGAGTGGCAAGATCGGTGCGCCACGCGCCGCGCAGTCCGCTGTTCCAGACCCGCAGTTTCCGGAGCCCGAACGCCATCACGAGGGCGGAGACCGGAATGGTGTAGACCGGAATGATCGTATTCAGGTAGAAAACGTACCCGATCAGAAGAAGTCCGAAGCCCATGGCGTCAGCCGTTCCCGTCCGAGCCGCTGCCGCGCAGACCGCAGCAGTTCTTGTACTTCAGCCCGCTTCCGCAGGGGCATTTGTCGTTGGGACCGACCTTCTTGTCGGTGCGGCGGACCGTTTCGCCCGCCTGCCGGACGGTCGGTTTTTTATTCTGCCCGGCAAACCCGGCGACCAGAGGATTGGCGACCTGCACGCGCTTGGTCGCCGCCTCGGTCGGGATCGCGGCAAGCAGCATCCGGACGGTACCCGTGCGGATATCCTCGATCATATCGTCGAAGAGGTCGGCGCCCGCGATCCGGTATTCGCTGATCGGGCTTCTCTGCGCGTAGCCGTTCAGCCCGACCGTGTCCTTCAGGTCGTCCATGGCGTCGATGTGCTCCATCCAGCGCGAGTCGACGTTGCGGAGCAGGATCACGCGCTCGACCTCCCGCAGCATATCGGCGCCGAAAAGTGTCTCCTTCGACGCGTAGATCTTCATGGCGCGTTCGGTCAGGTCTTCGGTCAACTCGTCCCGCGACGGGATCGCGTCGGCGGGGAAGCGCAGCGCGTCGGGCGGGAGCAGGAAGCCGTAGTATTCGGAATTCAGCCCGGCAAGATCCCACGCCGACGTATCCTCGCCCGGCGTGTACTTCGCCACGTTGGAGGCGATCGATTCGCGGATCATATTCTCCATGGTCTCGTGCAGATCTTTGCCGTCCAGCACCTCGCGCCGCTGTTCGTAGATCAGTTTGCGCTGCTGGTTCATGACGTCGTCGTACTCGAGGACGCTCTTCCGGCGGGCAAAGTTCTGCGCCTCAATGCGTTTCTGCGCGCTCTCGATCGAGCCCGAGAGGATCCCCGAGTTGATGGGGGTGTACTCGTCCAGTCCGAGCCGCGCGACGAGACCCGCGACGCGGTCGGTACCGAACAGGCGCATCAGATCGTCTTCCAGCGAGAGGAAGAAGCGCGATTCGCCGGGGTCCCCCTGACGGCCGCTTCGACCGCGCAACTGGTTGTCGATCCGGCGGCTCTCGTGCCGCTCGGTGCCGAGGACGAAGAGCCCGCCGACCGCCTTGACGCGTTCGGCTTCGGGGCGGATCTGTTCTTTGTATTTGCTTTCCAGTTCGCGGAACACGCGCCGACCTTCGAGCCGTTCGGGATCGTCGGTCACGCTGTAACTGACGGCGTCGGCGATCGCCTCGTCGGTGTAGCCGAGACGGCGCATCTCGCTCTTCGCCATGAACTCGGCGTTGCCCCCGAGTTGGATATCGGTACCGCGCCCCGCCATGTTGGTCGAAATGGTGACGGCGCCCTCTTTACCCGCCTGCGCGATGATCTCGGCTTCGCGGGCGTGATGACGCGCGTTCAGAACGACGTGCTTGATCCCGTTCTTCTTTAAGATCTCCGAGAGTTCCTCGGACTTCTCGATCGAGACCGTACCGATCAGGATCGGCTGTCCCTTCTCGTGGCATTCTTTGATCTGTTCGACGATCGCGTGATACTTGCCCCGGATGGTCCGGTAGACCGAGTCGTGATGGTCGATGCGGATCATGGGCATATTGGTCGGCACCTCGACCACGTCGAGGGCGTAGATCTCGCGGAACTCGTCCTGCTCGGTCAGGGCGGTACCCGTCATGCCCGAGAGTTTCTTATACATCCGGAAATAGTTCTGGAAGGTGATGGTCGCGAGCGTCTTGCTCTCCTTCTGGATGTTGACGTTCTCCTTCGCCTCGATCGCCTGATGCAGACCGTTGTTGTACCGCCGCCCGGGCATCAGACGCCCGGTGAAGGTATCGACGATGATGACCTCGCCTTCGTGGAGCATATAGTCGACGTCGCGCTTCATGATGCCGTGGGCGCGGATCGCCTGATTGATGTGGTGGAGCAGGGTGGAGTTCTCGGGATCCGAGAGGTTGTCGATCTTGAAGAACCGCTCGGCTTTCGCGATCCCGGCGCGCGTCAACACCGCGCTCTTGGCTTTCTCGTCGACGATATAGTCCTCCGCCACGTCGTCGTAGTCCGCCTTGTCGTCGGTCTCCTTGATGGTGAAGCAGGAGAGGGTGCGGGCGAACTTCTCGGCTTTTTGATAAAGATCGGTCGACTGCTCGCCCTCGCCCGAAATGATCAAAGGCGTCCTCGCCTCGTCGATCAGAATCGAGTCCACCTCGTCGACGATGGCGAACGCGTGCCCTCTCTGCACCATGCGCTCCTTGTAGATCACCATGTTGTCGCGCAGGTAGTCGAAGCCGAATTCGTTGTTGGTACCGTAGGTGATGTCGGCGTTATAGGCTGCGCGCTTGTCCTCGGGCGACTGGTCGTGCACGACCAACCCGGTCGAAAGACCGAGGAAGGCGTAGACGCGTCCCATCTCCTCGTACCCGACGCGGGCGAGGTATTCGTTGACCGTGACGATATGCACGCCGTTGCCCGCGAGCGCGTTCAGATAGGCGGGCAGCGTCTCGACCAGGGTTTTTCCTTCACCCGTCTTCATTTCGGCGATCCGCCCCTGGTGGAGCAGGATACCGCCCTCGAGTTGGACGTGGAAGGGGCGCTTGCCGAGCACCCGGTCGTCGGCTTCGCGCACCAGAGCGAACGCGTCGGGCAGGATGTCGTCGAGCGTCTCGCCAGCCGCCAGCCGCGCCTTCAGGGCGGGCGTTACCGCCTGCAACTCGGCGTCGGTCATCGCGCCGTACTTCTCGGCAAGATCCTCGATCTGTCTGACGATCGGCGCGTTCCGCTTCAACTGTCTTTCGCTGTACGTGCCGAATATTTTCGTGAATAAGCCCATTTCGGTCTCCTTCGCAGATTTTCTCAATCCATTTTACCACACTTCAAACGGAAAAACCATACTATTTTGTAAACAATTCTTCCGCGCGCCCCTTCGCCCGCGTTTCTCTCCGTTCTCCTTGACTTTTCCCCGATTGTTTGCTAGAATAATCTTGACGAAATCCGACCGAAAAGAATGGAGCCGACCATGAGCGAACAGTTGACACCCTTTGACGAACAGTCTCTAATGGAAGTCCTCGGAGCCGAACAACTCGAGGTGATCAAGTGCGACGATATCGTGACGGCGAACGCCGTCTCGTTCCCCTTGACCGACGTTTCCAAACTCGGGAAAGCCTTTTCCGGTCTGTCGTCGGTGTTCGCCAAACTGAGCAAGGCGTCGAACAACAGCGGCGAACTGTACCGTGCGACGTTCCCCGTTTCCGGGAAGATGATGAAGGCGAAGGACGGGAGCGGCTTTTACGGAGCGATCGTCGACAAAAAGAATACCATCGTCGGACAGACGAAATTTGAAAAAGTCACAGACGTCTCGCAGAAGAACGCGGGACTGAGCAATATCTATATGGGGCTGGCGCTGATGGCGATCAACAGGTCTCTCGAAACCGTTGCGGAAACCCAGCGGGCGATCATCGATTTCCTCGAAACCGATAAGCAGACGCAACTGAAGGGCGACCTGACCGTCCTTGCCGAGATCATCAACGAATACCGGTACAACTGGGACAACGCACAATGGCTCTCCAACCGGGAAACGCAGGCTTTGAACATCAAACGGAGCGCCGAGCAGAATATCCTGTTTTACAAAGAGATGATCGAGAAAAAACTCGGCGGGAAGAAACAGTTCGTCCGTCTTGATGCGGCGAAGAGTCTGAACGAGATCCACAGTCGCTTCAAGTACTACAAACTGGCGTTGTACCTCTTCTCCTTCTCGTCCTTCCTCGACGTTATGCTTCTGAAGAATTTCGACGCGGAGTATCTCGGCGCCGTCCGGGGCAGGATAGAGGCGCTCTCCGCCGAATACGGCGATTTCTATTCCCGCTCGATCGCGGACGTGGAAGGCATCGCGACCACGTCGGTCCAGGCGCGCACGCTGCAGGGGGCGTCCATCGCAGGGAAGTTTCTCGGGAAACAGATCTCGCGGATCCCGGACAAGAACAACAAAATCAAACTCGGCGACAAACTGCTCGCCGGCAGCAGCAAACTCGACGGGATCAACGAGAGGTCGCTGAACGAGACCAGGGATTCGTTCTCGTCGGTTCAGGACAGCGGGATTGCGTTGTTCGTCGACCGCATCGCGCTGGTCGAAAAACTGTATAACGAACGTCTCCAACTCTACGTCGGAGCCGACCGTCTGTACCTGATGTCCGACTAACCGTTCGGACGAAAAAAAGCGCCCGGAGCGCCCCCAAAGGGAAACGCTCCGGGCATTATCTTTTGTTCGGATTACTGCTCCATCAGGAGACGCGCCGCGTTTGCGATCATTTCGGCAGTTTTGTCAATGCCCAGCAGGCTGCTGTTCACGGCGAGGTGGTAGTTGTCGTACTTGCCCCACTTGTTTCCGGTGTAGAAGTTGTAGTAGGACGAGCGCCGCCGGTCGGTCTTGTTGATGAGGTCGATCGCCTGCGCCTCGGTCAGCCCTTCGTGGCGGTCCATCACGCGCTGTTTGCGATGGGGAAGATCGCCGTAGACGAAGACCGAAAGCCGTTTCGGGTGATCGCGCAGAACGTAGTCGGCGCACCGACCGATGATGACGCAACTGCCCTCCTCCGCCGCCCGCCGGATCACGTCGGACTGCAGAAGGAAGAGTTTGTCGTTGAGCGGCGGCTTGTAGCCGAAGTTCATCGCCGATCCGAAGAAGTTGGATCCCAGAGCCAGCGTGTAGAGCAGGCTGTTCGCCGCGCTCTCGTCGGCTTTGCTCGCGACGGTCTCGTCGAGGTTGCCCTCGCGCGCAGCCAGGGTGATCAGGTTCTCGTCGTAGTGCTTGATCCCGAGCGCGGCGGCGACCTTTTCGCCGATCTCGCGCCCGCCGCTTCCGTACTGTCGGGCGATCGTGATAACGATTTTATCGGACATAAGATCATCTCCTTCACTTGTGCGTCGCGGTTTCGTTTGTCCCATATACAGTATATCACAAAAACCCGCTTCTGTAAAGGGCTTTTTTACCGAAAAGCCGAAAAACGGTCAATGACTTGCGCGGAACGGTATTTCGTGCTATAATAATTTTTTGGAAAAGTTCAAGCGAGAAAATCGCGGGGGAAAACGATATGAAAAAACAGCCGACCGTACGCAATACCGACGCCGCGCT
>CACYZS010000019.1 GCA_902778985.1 uncultured Ruminococcus sp. | reverse complement strand
AGAGTTACAACACCGTCGGACAGTGGGCGGCGTACACCTTCACCGTCACCGAAGACGGGCTTTATAAGATCGCGATGCGCTATCAGCAGTCGGCGCTGCAGGGTATGTTCGTCTGCCGTACCGTCCGTCTGTGGAGCGAGAACCGCAATCCCGCCGCCGGCGTCGTTTACGGCGAGGGCGACGGCGTCAACTCCCGCATCCCCACCGTGCCTTACGAAGAGGCGTACAGCACCCGCTTTGATTTCTCGAAGAAATGGCAGTCTTCCTCCCGACGAGAATAAGGACTACGACTTCGGTATCAACATTCCCGAAGCCATCTACACCCTCAACTATCAGGCGGTCAACCTTGCGAAGATCGTCGAGGAGTTCGAGGAACTCTGCGGTACCAACGGTTCGCACATCGCGACGCTGATCACCGTCTCGAACCTGCTTTCGACGATGGGTATCAAGGAGATCAACGTTGCGAAGAACGTCGAGAACCTGAAGACCTACCTCGGTACGCTCGGTACCTGGATCAACGACTCGAAGACCTCGTCGATGACGGTCGACAAGATTGTGATCCAGTCGGGCGACGCCAAGAAGCCGAAGGCGAAGGCGAACGTCTTCCAGTCGATCGGATTCGAGATCAAATCCTTCGTGATGTCCTTCTTCATCGACTACGATAACATGGGCGTCACGCGCAAGGAATCCAAGAGCAAAGACGCCCTGAACGTCTGGCTCGCCGAAGGGCGTGACCAGTCGAAGATCTGGCGTTCGATCATCGACAGCGGGTTTACCGAAGAGACCGAGATCCCCGTTTCGCTGAAACTGGTCACGGCGAGCACCCTGCTCCCGTCGGTTCTGGCGAAGAGCGGCCCCGACGTTTACCTCGGACTCGGCAGTTCGACGGTCATCAACTACGCGATCCGCGGCGCGATCGACTCGATCCGCGATAACGAGGACTACGCGCAGGCGATCTACGGCGCCGACGGGCTGCCGAACACCGCCGACGACGTTTACTCGCCCACCGCGGTCAATATGCTGACCCTGTTGAACCAGACCTACGGACTGCCCCTGACGATGAACTTCCCGATGCTCTTCTACCGTCTCGACGTGCTGGTCGACCTCGGCGTTTCCGCCCCGACCACCTGGGACGAGGTGCTTTCGCTGCTCCCGATCCTGCAGTCGAACAACCTGGAGATCGGTATCACCTACACCCTTGCGCTTGACTTCTTCCTCTATCAGAACGGCGGCAGTATGTGGAAGTACGAGGACAACCCCGAGTACGCCGGCGCGCAGATCGGTCTTGACACCAACGAGGGGCTCTTCGCCTTCCTCTACTGCACGCGGCTCTACACCGACTACGGTCTGACCGTTAAGTTCGACGCAGCCAACCGGTTCCGTACCGGCGAGATGCCCCTGATCGTTTCCGACTACGTTTCGGTCTACAACCAGTTGACGGTTTTCGCGACCGAGATCAAGGGACTTTGGGAATTCACCCGGATCCCCGCGACCATTCGCGAAGACGGCACCGAGAACTACAACTCGATCGCCACGGTCAACGCGACGGTCATGCTCCACGGGTGCAAGGATCCCGCCGCCGCCTGGAAGTTCATGAAGTGGCAGACCAGCGCGGAGGTCGAGGCGACCTACGGTAACCGCATGGTCGCTCTGATCGGTCCTTCCGCGAAGTACGCCGCGGCGAACCTCGGCGCGATCAAACTCCTGTCCTGGACGACCAAGGAGAGAGACGCGATCGAAGAGCAGATCCGCCACCTGTCCGGTATCGTCAACTACCCCGGCAGTTACATCATCGCTCGTTATACCAACTTTGCTTTCCTTGACGTTGTCAACAAATCCGCCGATCCCATTGATGCGATCCTGAACTACGTTCCGACCATCAACGCGGAATTGACGCGGAAACGCGAGGAGTTCAGCATGAAGACGCTCGGCGTCGGCGAAACGCCGCCCGAGGGAGACTGATCTCCCGTTCCGCGGACCTTTCATTAAATTAAAAGGAGAACAACCATGTCACAAGGAAAGGAAACCTTCGCCGGTCGGTTGCTTCGCATCCTGAAAACGATCGGGTCGAAGATCAAATCGGGCGTGCTCCGAGTGGTCGGCAAGATCACGGGTATCTTCAAGAAGAAGGAACCCGATATGATCGTCGATCCCACGACGGGGAAGGCGCGGCCCGTGGCGCGCGAAATGACGCGTCGGCAATACGTCTGGACAGAAATGAAGAAGAATAAGGTCGCCTACCTGATGGTCGGGCCGTTCCTGATCCTGTTCTTCTTCTTCACGGTGTTGCCGGTCTTCCTGTCGCTCATTCTGTCGCTGACCGACTTCAATATGTTGCAGATGCCGCACTTCAAGGGACTCTCCAACTTCCAGCGGCTGATCCTGGACGACGAGATCTTCCTTCTCGCCGCCAAAAACACGCTGATCTTCGCGGCGATCACGGGACCTGTGTCCTACCTGATGTCGCTGCTCATCGCGTGGTTCATCAACGAACTTCCCCCGAAGATCCGTGCGGTGGTCACCCTGATCTTCTACGCACCGTCGATCTCGGGTTCGGTCTACCTGGTCTGGCAGACGCTCTTCTCGTCCGACTCCTACGGCTGGGCGAACGCGATGCTGCTCAAGATCGGCGCGATCTCCAAACCGATCCTCTGGTTCGAGAACGACAAGCACGTCATGTGGCTCTGTATCGTCGTCGCGCTGTGGACCTCGCTCGGTACCGCGTTCCTTGCGTTCATCGCGGGCTTGCAGACCATTGACCGCTCGCTCTACGAAGCGGCGGCGGTCGACGGGATCAAGAACCGCTGGCAGGAACTCTGGTTCATCACGCTGCCGACCATGCGTCCGCAGTTGATGTTCGGCGCCGTCCTCTCGATCACCCAGTCCTTCGGTTTCGGCTCGATCGTTACGGCGCTCTGCGGATTCCCGTCGGTCAACTACGCCGCGCATACCATCATGCACCATCTCGACGACTACGGCGGTCAGCGTTACGAGGTCGGATACGCGTCCGCTATCGCCGTGATCCTCTTCGCCATCATGATTACCAGTAACATGGTGATCAAGAAAGCGCTTTCAAAGGTGGGACAGTGATATGAGCAGAAAATTAAGAACACGCAGTCATAGAGTCGTCCTGAACCGAAGCGCGGGGGGCGACGCCGGTATCACCTTCTTCCTCGTCATCATGGGGGCGTTCATGTTCCTGCCGATGCTGTACGCGATCATGCAGTCGCTGAAGCCGCTGGACGAACTCTTCATGTTCCCGCCGCGTTTCTACGTTCGCAACCCCACGTTTGAGAACTATTCCGACCTGTTCTCGCTTCTGAACGACGCGTGGGTCCCCTTCTCGCGCTACATCTTCAACACGGTGTTCATCACCGCTTGCGGTACGCTGGGCAACCTTCTGCTCGGCTCCATGGCGGCGTACGCGCTCGCGAAGTTGAAGTTCCCGGGCAGAAACTTCTTCTTCAAAATGATCGTTATGTCCCTGATGTTCCACCCCACGGTCAACCAGGTCACTCACTTCATCCTGCTCTCCTCGGTCCACTGGGTCGATACCTACCTTGCCATCATCGTTCCGGCGATGGCGTCGACTCTGGGTCTTTACCTGATGAAGCAGTTCATGGAGCAGTCGGTTGCCGATACGGTGCTTGAATCCGCGCGTCTTGACGGCGCGAGCGAGTTCCGCACCTTCTGGGTGATCGCGATGCCGATGGTCAAGCCGGCTTGGCTGACGCTGATCATCGAGAGTTTCCGGAGCCTCTGGAACACGGGCGCGTCGATCTACATCCATTCCGAGCAACTCAAGACCTTCAACTACGCCATCACGCAGATCGTCTCCGGCGGTATCGCCCGTTCGGGCGCCGGCGCTGCCGCGACCGTCGTGATGATGCTGGTCCCGATCGTCGTATTCGTGATTAACCAGAGCAAGATCATCGAGACGATGGGTACCAGCGGTATGAAAGACTGACGAAAGGAGAACGAAAGAATGAAGAAGAAAGTGTTCGTACGCTTCCTCATCATCGCGTATATCGCGGTTCTCCTTTTCGGGATCATGACGATCGGCTCGGGTGCGGCGTCCTCCTACGAGACCTTCACCTATGCCAAATCCGGCTCCTACCGGAAATCCCCGAACGCCTACGAGGTTTACGGGAACTACAACGCCGAGCGTATGCAACTCTCCCGCTACAAGGACGCCTACGTCGAGAAGCGAAAAAACCTCGAGATGGCGGTGAACGGGAAGACCGAGTCCGAAGCGAAGACCACCGCGCAGAACGAGTGGGATAA
Source organism: uncultured Ruminococcus sp. (assembly GCA_902778985.1). Lineage (GTDB taxonomy): Bacteria > Bacillota > Clostridia > Oscillospirales > CAG-272 > UBA1740. The sequence goes on along the minus strand of CACYZS010000019.1, from coordinate 12,397 downwards.
GTCCGGGCTCAACGCGCTGAACAAGCCCAACGCGGTCCGCGCGGATAAGGCCGGCCGGCTCTACATCGCCGATACCGACAACAACCGGATCGTGATCCTGAAAAACGACTACACCGTTTATTCCGCGATCGACATCTTCGAGAGTTCCGCCGCCGATTACGATACCTTCAGCGGACCGAAAGGCGTGTTCGTCAACGACGATTACATCTACGTCAGCGACACGGGGAACAAGCGGATCGTGATCTTCAACAAGAGCGATCTTTCCTTCTATAAGATCATCTACAAGCCCGACACCTCGTACATCTCGGACGGGCAGTGGCAGCCCTGCGCCTGCGCCGTCGACCAGTACGGACGGGTGTTCGTGATCTCGGAGACCGCGACCGACGGCGTTATCGTTCTGGCTGACGACAACGGATACTTCAACGGTTATATCGGGGGTCAGAAGACCAACCCGAGTCTGTTCGACCTGATCTGGCGCAAATTCCAGACCGAGAAACAGAGACAGAAGGACATCAAGAACGTTTCGGTCACCTACAACAACATCACGATCGACGAAGACGGCTTCATTTACGTCACGACCGACAAGATCGACGCCGACAAGCAGATCGACTCGATCAAAAAGAAAAAAGCGGACTATTCGCCGGTCAAGAAACTGAACTCGGCAGGTAAGCACATCCTGCAGAGAAACGGTTTCTTCGATCCCGGTGGGGAAGTCAACGCCGGCGGCGGCGCTCTCGGTACGGCGAACGGACCGTCCAAGATCGTCGACGTCGCGGTCGGACCGGAAGGGTCCTGGTCGATCATCGACAACGTCCGCGGACGCGTCTTCACCTACTCTTCGGAGGGTGAACTGCTCTTCGCGTTCGGCGACGGCGGCGACGGGAGCGGCAGTACCGGTAAACTCGGTTCGCTGACGCACCTGCAGTCGATCACTTATCAACTCGCCCCCAACCAGGACGAGGACGCGGAACTTCCGACCTACAACATGGTCCTGCTCGACAGTTTCACGTCGCTCTTCACGGTTTTCACCCGCACCGATTACGGCGATCTTCTGATCGAGGCGCTGGCGCAGGAGAACAACCGCCAGTACCAGAACGCGGAAGAGTACTGGATCCGGATCCTGCAGCGTAACGGCAACTTCGACAGCGCCTATATCGGCGTCGGTAAGGCGCTCTACCGTCAGGGCAAATACAAAGAGGCGCAGGAGTACTTCAAGGCGTGCTACGAAACTTCCTATTATTCTAAAGCGTACGCCGAACTCCGCAAACAGTGGATCGCGGAGTCCTGGCACCTTGTTCTGGTCGTTCTGGTCGTCGTCGTCTTCCTTGTCGTTGTGGTCAAGGGGCTCGGCGCGGCGAAGAAGTTCAATACCCGCGTTTCTCTCAAACCGGGGAAGAAGACCTACTGGGAGGAACTGATCTTCCCGTTCCACCTCGTATTCCACCCCTTCGACGGGTTCTGGGATCTCAAGCATGAGAAACGCGGCTCGGTCCGCGGCGGTCTGACCATCATGGCGCTGACCGTTCTCGCGCTCTACTACAAAGAGATCGGTACGGGTTACATCTTCAACCCGAATCAGACCGGCGCCAACATCATCGTTATTGCCGGCTCGATCATCCTTACGGTCTTCCTGTGGGTGACGTCCAACTGGTGTCTTACGACGCTGTTCGACGGGGAAGGGTCGTTCCGCGACGTTCTGATCGCGACGTCCTACTCGCTCGCACCGTTGCCCCCGCTCCTCGTGATCTCGACGCTGCTGACGCGCGTCCTGACCGAGACGGAAGGGGTGATCGCGACCAAACTGATCCCGATATTCGGAGTTATCTGGGTGATTTTCCTGCTCTTCTTCGGAATGTTGGTGACGCACGGTTACTCGCTGCCGAAGAACATCATTACCATGCTCGGTACGCTTCTGGCGGCGGCAGTTCTGACCTTTGTTGCCGGCCTCTTCTCGTCGCTGGTCACAAAGATGGTTCTGTTCGTCGTGAACATCGTCACGGAAGTCAGTACCCGAACGTAAAGGAGGAACAACGGTATGAAGAACAAATTAATTGCCATTCTGCTCGTCGTTCTGACTCTGTTCGGGGCGTTGATCCTCCCGGTGACGGCGGCAGAAGAAGTAGCAGTATACGAGAAGGCGACGGCGTTCGCCGAAGACAACAAAGACCCGGACGATCCCGACAAGAAGCCGTTCAGCGACGTCACGAGAAAACTGACCGTCGAGATCGCGGAGGGGTACACCGAACTGTACGCGCAGACCGAAAAGTATCAACTTTTCTGCAACAAGTACACCGGCGAGGTGTACCTGCGCGACCGCACGACGGGGCAGTACCTTACGACCAACCCGGTCGACGTCGGTACGTCGCAGCAGGCGGATAAACTCTCGCAGGTCTGGATCTCCTACCGGACCTTCGAGGCGGGCACCGCACAGGTCAGTTACAACAGTTTCACGATGGCTGCCAAGAAAGGGCAGATCTCCGTCAGCCGTATCCGGGGCGGTATCCGCGTCGAATACACGATGGGCGACGTGAACAGCCGCTACCTGGCGCCGCAGGCGCTCCTGGAGACCGACTTCGTCGATTCCATCCTCGGTCCCTATCAGGATCGTATTATGGATATCATGAACTACGAGTTTTTCACGACTCAGTTCGGCACCATCATCAACACGGCCGATCCCGAGGCGGAAGAAGTGTACAGAAGGTTGGATCAACTGAAGAAAACCAGTGATCCGACGGCGTTCAATTCCCAACTCACTACCATCCTCGGTACGCCGAAAGCCCAATACAAAGACAGGAACGCGGACGTCTGCTCGCGGTTCCGTTACGACTACATGGTCGTGAGGGAGAAGATCAAGGACCTTCGAAAAACCCAAGATCCCGAAAAGATCGCGGCGGCAAATCTCCTTGAAGAGCAGGTGCTCGAGGAGATCAAGATCCTGATCCCGACGCAGGAACTGCCGATACCGAACGAAACGCAAATCGGGGTGAAACTGAACGAACTGTATAAGGACTACGGTAACTTTACCTCCGCGTACGACACCGTCGTTGACCTGAACAAGTATTACGACGAAAACGGCAACCCCACGAATCCTGCCAAGATCGACGAACTGAAAAAGCAGTATTCGGTCCTTGACTACGATCTGCAGCCGGGGCAGTCCTACCCCGTGATCCGGACGCTGAGTTTCACGCGCGATGCAAGCGAGGCGACGACGATCCGGACCTTCCAGAAGGTTCAGAAATACTTCGACGTCATTCCGTCCTACGACATGGCGAAAATGCTTGCGCAGGAAGAGAAGGTCGGGTTTGAACCGGTGATCTTCGATAACCCGCTGTTCCGGTGCGCGCTCGAGTACACGCTCGACGATACCGGCGTGACGGTCGACGTTCCCGCGTCCTCTGTCATTTTCGACGAGTCGAAGTACGAGTTGACCGAACTCTCGTTCCTCCGTTACTTCGGGGCGGGCAAGACCGAAAACACGGCTCAAAACGACGGCTACGTCTTCTATCCCGACGGCAGCGGCGCTCTGATCTACAACAAGACCATTCCGTCCAGTGCCGTTCTGAACCAGCCGGTCTACAGTTACAACTACGCGTTCTCGTCCCTGGTGCTTGAGAACACCGGCGATACGGTCACGTCCAGTCAGCCGATCCGCCTGCCGGTCTACGGTGCGGTCAACAACGTGCGGACCGGGACCGACGGAGAAGGGAATGCGATCTACAGCCACGTCGGTTATCTCGCCATCCTGACCGAAGGCGAGTCGCTTGCGCGTCTCTACACGAAGAAACTCGACGACGGCGGAGCATACGTCGGCGCGTACGCGTCCTACACGCTCCGTTCGACCGATAACTATTCGTTCAGAAGATCGGGCGGCAACTCGATCTCGATCACGGCGGACTTCAAGTACACCGGATTCCTGACGCAGAAATACGTCATGCTGACCGACGAAACGCTGAACCCCGCCGGCTACGGCTACCGTGCCGACTACGTCGGTATGGCGAAGGCGTACCGCGACTACCTCTTCGGGCACGGCGATCTCGCCGCTCTCGACGCCGCCGAACTGGAAGAGCGTCTCCCGCTCTTCCTCGAGACCTACGCGACCGTTAAAACGATCGAAACGATTCTCACGTTCCCGGTGGAGGTCGACGAGCCGCTGACCAGTTTCGCGGACGTGCAGACCATCGGAAACGAACTCCGCGAGGCGGGCATTTCGAACGTCAAGTTCCGCCTGATGGGTTACTACAACGAGGGCTACCACGGTTACTATCCGACCCGTATCAAGTGGATGAAAGAGGTCGGGGGCAAGAAGGGATTCAAAGCCCTGATGAACTACGTCTCCGAACACGAAGAAGAAGGATTCGACGTGTTCACCGACGTCGACCTGCTCTCCAAGTGGGACTTTTACAGAGCGGGCAGCATCTCGAACAAGAAGTACCTCGTGCGTTCGATGGACAGACGCTACGTCCAGAAAACCATGTATAGCACGATCGCCCGGTCGCTCTGGGACGCAAGCGGACTCCTGGTCTCTGCGTCCAAACTTGCCGAACTCTTCAAGAAGTTCGATAAGAAGTTCTCGAAGTTCAAGTCGACCTCGGTCGCGTTCGTCAATTTCGCGTCGGATCTGACCTCCAACTTCAACGAGGACGATTACTTCACCCGCGAAGAAGCGAAGGCGATGATCGTCGATACCTTGAACACCATATCCGAGAAGTACACCGTGATGTCGACGGGCGGCAACATTTACGCGATCCCGTACGTCGACTACCTGCTCTCGGCTCCGATCGACGGAAGCCATTACAACTTCGTTTCGCGCACCATTCCGTTCTTCGGTATGGTGATGCACGGTGCGCTCCAGTATGCCGGCACGGTATTCAACGAGACGGGCAACCCCGGCTACGAGATCCTGCGCGACATCGAGAGCGGCGCCGCCATGTACGTCATTCTGGTCTACCAGAACACCGACCTGATGAAGGAAGGCGCCTACTACCTGGTCGACCACTACTCGGCGAACTACAAGATCTGGCACGACGACCTGATCTCCTACTACGACCTCCTCGACTACGCGATCGGCGATCTGCAGACCTGGACCATCACCGATCACCGGTTCCTGAACGCCGAACGGAACGTCATGGAATCGGAGAAGGAAGAGGACGCCAGAACGCTCGAAGAAGAGTACTTCACGCTTCTGAGACGGCAGTTTGAAGACCGGTACGTCGAACGCAACAAACTTCTCCGGTACCTCTGGTACATCGACCTGGCTCCCAACGCCGAAGAGCGTGACAAGCGCATCAAGACGCTGGGACAGGGAATGCTCAAGGGCAACACCTACGGGCAGGAGGCGATGCTCCGGATCCAAGAGGTCATCGAGGAGATCCGCGACAACTACGCTCCCGGTACCGCCGACCCGGACATCGCGCCCGACGCGTTGAAGAAACTGATCGATCCCGCCGATCCCGATTTCACCTACTCGACGGCTTCGGGACAGAAGATCAAGGTCACCTTCGACCTCGACGCGATCCTGGCGGACGCCGAAGCGCAACTCAACGCGGCGCCGAGCGATTGGCTCCGCGGACAGATCGAGGCGCTCAAGGCGGAGTACGAGTACGACGGAGCCGACGGCGTGATGCCTCTGACGATCAGCAGCGTCGACAACTACGCGACCAAGACCAAGAACAGTTTCGTAACCGACTCCGAGGCGGACGATCCCGCGTACAAGAAGACCACCTACACCATCGACGACGGTTCGATCGTTCTTGTCACCTACTCGAACGGTACCGACTCGGTACGCCTGCTGCTCAACTACAGCATCTTCAACGTCACCGTCAAGTACGGCGGTGAGACCTACACGCTCGACAAATACGACTTTATCCGGATCGATCCCCGTGCAGACGGGGTGACCGATCCGAGATCACGGTAAAGGAGGACGAAGAACAAATGACCACTTCACAGAAGAACGTCAAATTGAAACTTCCGAAATTCGGTCATCCTACGCTCGCAGAGCGGAAGGCGCTCAAGGGTTGGCTCTTCGTCCTGCCCTTCGTGGTCGGATTTATCCTCGTGTATTTGCCGATCATCATCGACTCGATCTGCTTCACGTTCATGACGGTCGATATCAAACTGGACGCGGCGGGCTACTCCTACACGCAGACCACCTCGCACGGTTTCGAGTTCTACAAGAAGATGTGGGATGATTCCGCGTTCACGAAAGCGCTTCTGGGCGGACTGAGAAACCTGGCGCTTGAGGTCCCCGCGATCGTTATCTTCTCGCTCTTCATCGCGGTCATCCTGAACCAGAAGATGCTGGGACGCGCCGTGTTCCGCGCCATCTTCTTCATCCCGGTCATTCTGTCGACCGGTCTGATGGAAGCCATTACGGCAAGCGGTTATTCCGAAGCCGAGGCGATCGACGACGGCACGGGCGGAAACGCCGCAAACGGGTTCATCTCGCTGATGGACATCTCCGGGCTCTTCGGCACGATGTCGATCGGGTCACCGCTCGTCTTGGGAGTCGTCGGTATGGTCAACGACATCTTCAACATCATCAGTTATTCCGGTGTGCAGATGTTGATCTTCCTTGCCGGTCTGCAATCGATCAGCCCCGCGATCTACGAAGCGGCGCGGATCGACGGCGCCTCGGCTTGGGAAACCTTCTGGAAGATCACTTTCCCCATGATCAGCCCGATGATCCTCGTGAACGGTATCTACACCATCATCGACAGTTTCACGAGAACGCAGAACCCCGTCATGAAGTTCATCGACACCGTGTACACGGGAGAGAGCCAGAGTTTGGCGACCGCGGAGTACTGGCTGTACTTCCTGATCGTCTTCCTGGTCCTGGCGGTGTTCGCCGGAATCGTGTCGGCTTACGTCTTCTATCAGAGACGTGATTAAGGGGAGGTGAAAAGAATGGATAATCAGAAAACCAACCAAACCGCCCCTACCGCCGTGATCACCAAACGCGGCGTCAAGATGAACTTCGAAGGGAAGATCCCCTTCAAACAGCGCCTGATCATGCGGCTGACGTCGTCGTCCTTCTGGATCGACCGCGTCTGGTACCTGTTCCGCTTTATCATGATGCTGGGTATCAGTTTCGTCATTCTGTACCCGTTTTTGACGAACCTGATGACCTCGTTCTGGCCGCTTGAGGACTTCAGCAACACGCAGGTCAACCTGATCCCGACCAAGATTTCGTTCAACATCTACGTACAGTTGGCGAAGTACTGGCATTACCTCACGATCCTGCGCAACACCCTGATCCTCTCGGTGCTCTCCGCCGGGCTGCAAACCTTCGTGACCTGTATGATCGGGTACGGACTTGCCAAGTTCCGCTTCAAAGGGAACAAACTGGTCCTGGTCCTCGTCATCATCACGATGGCGATCCCGCACAATACGCTGAAACTCTCGCTCTTCCAGCACTTCGGCGAATTCGACTTCTTCGCGATCCAGGCGACCAACACGCCCGGACTTCTGGAGCGGATCTTCAAGCACACGCTCCGCCTGACCAATACCTATTGGCCGTTCGCGATCCTGTCGGCAACCGGTCTTGCCTTCAAGAACGGGCTGTATATCTTCATGATGCGCCAGTTCTTCCACGGCGTGCCGGACGAACTCGAGGAGTCCGCGTATATGGACGGTTCGGGTACCTTCCGCACCTTCTTCCGGATCATCCTCCCGCTTTCGATCCCGATGATGATCACCATCTTCCTGTTCGCCTTCTCGTGGCAGTGGACGGATAGTTTCTACACCAATCTGTTCTTCTCTTCGAGCGGCGGCATCGGGCTGATGCCCGACCTGGTTATGAACTCGGCGCCTCCCGCGCTGCAGGTCAATAACCTCGCGGTTTCCGGACAGTACTACAAGGCGGTCAAGAACGCCGGCGGGTTGATGGTTATCTTCCCGTTGCTGATCGTGTTCCTGTTCTGCCAGCGGTATCTGGTGCAGGGTATCGAACGTTCCGGTATCGTCGGGTAAGACGTCGCGCGATCGACGGCACAGACCGGAAAACAAAAATGGGACTATCTCAAGTCCGCCTTTGCTTTTCGCTTTGTTCCGTTACCCTGCATAGCAAATTGCATTTTATGGTTGAAAACCGTCCTTCGGGACGGTTTTCTCCATTTGATCGAATTTTTGTTTTCCTCTCCCCGTTCTCTCACGTTCTCTCACTCTCGGCGTACGATTGTACGCCTTCGGATCGAGAACGGGAATTCTGCGCTCGTTCTCGCGCGCCACGGCAGCACTTGCTGGCGCAGGTGGGTTTTTGGACGGCGCGCGATCACGGGAACCCCCAACGCTCGTAAACTCACGTCGGGGAACCCCTTCCTTCACGGGCGGTTTTCTCCATTTTGTTCAATTTGTTTTCCTATTCGCGTTTGCGATCCGGTCGCCGTCAAATCCCGTTTGCGCGTCGCTCGCAGGTTCGCTCCTTCAAACGGGTTCTTGGGGCGACACCGCTTCAAGAAAACACCCCACCGGGGCGTTTTCGCTCGCTAACCTCTCGCGGTATGCAAGCGTGCGGAGCCGAAGGCGAAGAACGGTTGGTATACAGGCTTCGGGACGCAAACGCGAATTCTGCATCTGCCTGCGCGCGCCTGATAACAGGGCTGGCGCAGTTTGTTTTTTGAATGTTACCGAAGAATGGGACGTCGAGGACGCCGTCCCCTACGGCGCGGGTGGGGGGCGAAAGTTACCGAAGCGGTGTCGCGGTTCGCCAAAACGGACAATTCGGCGTGCAGAATTGTCTATTTACAATGAACTCGGAAAATGATAGAATAATGGTGAAAGATCAATATCGAAAGGGGTGACGGGAAAACGGAACTGAAAGACAGGATCCGGGAGTTGCGGAAAGAACGGAATATGACGCAGGACGAGGTCGCGCGGGTTCTGTCGGTTTCGTCGCAGACCGTTTCCAAGTGGGAACGCGGGCTGGTACAGCCCGACCTGTCGGTTTTGCCGAAAATGGCGGTCCTGTTCGGATGCTCGATCGATTCGCTTTTCGATATGGAACTGACGTGGAGCGAGGAGCATCGCAAGGCGTTTTGGGAAAGGATCCGTTCGCTTCACGGGAAAAAGGAATATGAAGCCGAATGGTCGGAGTGGCTCAAAGAGATCAAACTGAACCCCGATACGTACGAGTACTACGCGGAAATTATGGAACTTGCCAATACCGCGCGTTTCCGTGATCCGGAACGGATCAAGACGATGCTCTCTCTTGCCGAACACGCCGACAAACACTGTACCGACGACGAAAAACGCAACGAGATATTCCGCAATACGGTCAGGATCTGTGCAAGATCGAATGATCCCGCGATCCGCGAAAAGGGGAAGTATTATTATCAAAAACTGCCGCTTTTCCGGCACGGACGCGAGTTTTCCGCGAAGTACGTTCTGAGTAAAGAGGAAGACCGGGTGCAGGAACTGAGAACCCTGATCCACCTGATCCTTCACGCCGACAAGGTGCTATGGCAACTTGCCCGACCGGATCTGCCCCCGGAACAGCGTCTCTATTACTATCTAAAAGCGGCGACTCTCTTCGAAACGGTCCTGGAAGGGAAATTTGCCGGCTTCTACGAAAATTTTCTGGTCGAAAAATACGTAAAGATCACAGAGACGTACGCACTGATGGGGGAAAACGGGAAAGCGGCGGAGTATATGAAAAAGGTGTTGTTCTCGATGGACAGATACCTGACGGGTGTCGGCGTTGACGAAACGTCCCCGCTTCTGTTCCCGGAATGGCAGACCGAACCCATAAAACCGCTCGGCTACCTGTACTGCTCGCTTTGCGACATTATGCTTCGTCTTCCGGTATTTGAGCAGTTCAAAGAAGACGTTACGAAAATGAGAGATCGGTTTCTCGATCAATATAACAAGGATGGAAAATGGAGATGAAAACACGGTTCACGTCGCTTCTTTCGCTGCTTTTGCTTGCGGTTTTCGTTTTTTGCTCCTGTGCGCAGAACACGGGAACCCAAACGGCAGCGACGACGCAATTCATCGAAGGGATAACCGACGCGACCGAGACGGTCACCACGTCTGCGTCCGATCCGTTCGAAGCCGTTCGCGACACCGGCGAGGAGTGGATCAGATACGGGCTTGCCGCCTACGACGCCGGGAAAGAGGTCCCGGATATGTCGTCCTTCTTTTCCGGGATTGCAAACAATATTCTCGAACTGTACAGTTACCTGTGCCTTTACGACGATCTGTTCGTCTACGATCCCGAAAACGCCGTTCCCATAGCGGAGACGTTCTTTGATTTCGTCGTCCGCCATTACGGCGTCGACGCGCTGCCGGACGTCGAAAGACGGTGTGAATTCAGGACCGCTTATCTGAAGTCGATCGGCATCGACGTTGATTTTACGGCACTTACGGAATTGCCGGAACTGCAAGAGATGGACCGCGTTATGTCGGGGCTGGACTGTCATTCAAACTCGTATTACAAATACATCCTTCAACTGAACAACGCAACGTACTATTTCGGTGATTACACGGATCTGTACTGGACCTATCCCGGTATTGTTTACTTCAAAAACGTCGCTCTGAACAAAATGATCGCGTATCTGAATGAAAACGGTTATTCGGAGTGGATGAACACGGGCAAACACTTTTATTACTTTATGACGCTTCAGCGCGGCTCCCCGTCGGCAACCAACGGAGCGACGCATATCATGACCATCAACGATTACACCGCCATGCTTCACGAGTCGGTTCACTCAATGGGGATCAACAACGCGGCAAATATATGGTTGAGTGAAGGGCTCTGTAACTATTTCGGCAGTGCGCTCGGCTTCGACCTTTATTATGACAGCATGTTTACCTGGACGGAATTGAAAAATGCCGAAGCGGGTTATTTCGACGAAGGCGCCGCAGCGGGAGACGCCAATTCGCAAAGAATGAAACGGGAATTTGAGGAATACGTGGAACGCGGCGGTACTTTTGAAACTCCCGCTTCAATAGATTGGCAAATCCTCTATGACGTGACGGCAAAGACCGAATTGGGAATGGAAACCTCGACGCTCGGAGACACGTACAAAGAGGTGAACAACGGAAGGGAGTGCACCGGCGTCGGCGCCGAACTCACTTACAATCAGGCGACGTCCCTCGTTCTGTATCTTGTGAGTACGCGCGGACTCGAGAAGGTGATGAACGCCTACCGGAGGCAGGCGATCACGGCCAATCTCGGGAAGGACTACGAGGGGCTGAAAGCCGAGTGGCTGGAATACCTGCAACAATAACCGCCGCCTGCGGCGTGAACGCCTCTTCCTTTCTTTTCATAAACTGCTAAAGGGTATTTCCCCCGAAAAGAAAGGAAACAGAACCGAATGTACATGATCGAAAAAAACAAGAACGGGCAGGCGATCTCGCCCGAAAGCCTCTCGCCCGCCGCGCCCGAAAACGGGGCGGGGGAGACGCCCGGCGCGGGGTGCGCCTGCGGGAACGGGACTGTGCGCGAGTCGCTCGCGATGGTCTACTCGCCCCGGCAGTACTGGCGGGACGCGTACTCGCCCGCCGAGGCGCTCGACCGCGGGACGCTGTTCATGGAACTCGACAAGCCGCTGACCGGCGTTTGCACGGGAGGTGACGCGTCGTGAGGCGGCACTACACGAACGGGAACGTCAGCCGGCAGGAGGAGACGATGCTGCGGCTGCAGGAACTGTCCTTTGCCCTGAAAGAGACCGAACTTTTCCTCGACGGGCATCCCGCCAACCGGCGGGCGCTCGCCTACTACGCCGAGCAGAAGGCGGAATACGACCTTCTTCTGGCGGAGTACGAGAAGACCTACGCGCCGATCACGGCGGGCGCGTCCGACGGCGATACCGCGTGGCGCTGGGTGCGGACGCCCTGGCCGTGGGAATACGGGTTTCCCGATACGGGAAGCGTGTCGCCCGCCGTTACGGACAACGGGGAAGAGGGGTGACGGATTATGTGGATCTATGAAAAGAAACTGCAATTCCCGATCAAGATCGAGCGTCCGAACCCGCTCTACGCCGGGATCATCATCAGCCAACTCGGCGGCCCCGACGGCGAACTCGCCGCCTCGACGCGCTACCTCTCCCAGCGGTTCAGTATGCCGTATCAGGAAGTCGTCGGGATCTTAACCGACGTCGGCACCGAGGAACTCGCGCACGTCGAGATGATCTCGACCATGCTCCACCAACTCACCCGCGACCTGACGCCCGAGCAGATCGTCGAAGCCGGCTTTGACAAATACTTCGTCGATCACACCGTCGGCGTCTATCCGCAGGCGGCAGCGGGCGTCCCCTTCGACGCCAAGTATATCGGGGTGAAGGGCGACGTGTTCGCCGACCTGACCGAGGACCTCGCCGCCGAGCAGAAGGCGCGCGTCACCTACGACAACCTGCTCCGCCTCATCGACGATCCCGACGTCGACCTCGTCTACGTGGGC